>DASYXZ010000094.1:0-3040 GCA_035934315.1 Terriglobia bacterium
GCGAGCGGAACAGCTCCAAATTTGAAATGAGCGGCACGCGAGGGAAATCGCTTTTCAAAAGGCTGGATCGATGATCAGGACGCTGGGCGAAGTGATTTTTTGTAACGGCGGGTTCACCCCGCCATTCTTCTGGCGGCGTAAAGCCGCCTCTACTTACTGCTTTCCAAACATTTGACTTGCCGCCACCGCCATCGTTATCATGATTCGCACGACCGTGGGCGTGTAGCTCAGCAGGATAGAGCATCGGATTTCTAATCCGACGGTCGGGGGTTCGAGTCCCTCCACGCCTACCACCTTTTTCAAAAAGATCCGCGAGAGAATTCCCCCGCGCCCTTTTCGCTGAAGAAGATAAAACCGCAGCTTGACAAGAAACACCAACCCAGTTAATTCTAGGAAGCAGCCTCACTTTGGGAGGTCGTCTAACGGTAGGACTGCAGACTCTGGATCTGCGTATCGGGGTTCGAATCCCTGCCTCCCAGCCACTCAAGACCGGGGATTGGCTTCGCGCAGCGCGCCGCATGGCAAAAAAAATAATTCATGAGGTTTAAAAATAAGGCCGAGAGGGTTTAGAATTGGGATTGCCCGGGATGACGACCCGGAAATCCCGGCTGGAGTGGATGCCCGCGCCGTTCGCAGAATCATGCTGACGCTGAATCCACCATATATCGCAAAGCATCTGACTCTTGAAGGAAAGAGGAGGCGTGATGACTAATACCTTCAATTTTAATCCCGGCCGGCGGGGCCTGTTATTGGCGGTGGCCGTTGTTTCATTGTTACTTCTTCCGGGGAACCCGCGCAGTGAAATGAACAGTCCGGCCGGCAACGCAAAGCTCACCACAGTGCTGGCGGAATTGGCTCGGTCGGTTCCGCAGCGCTCGGGGCCAACTCCGCTGTCAAGCATGCCTCAGGCAGCGGGATTTTCCACTACGACCATGCCCAAGTCCGCGCGCGATGCTTTGCAAGGCCGCGAAATGCGCATCAACTCGAACGGCGAGGTGCAAGTTTACATTTTGATGAGCACGGTTACGGACGAGAACCTGAGCCAACTCAAGGCCAATGGCGTAACCATTGAAATCAAAGACACCGCGAATAACAGGGTGCAGGCGCGCATCCCCATCATGCTTCTTCAAACTGTCAGCGCGCTGCCCTTCGTCAATTTCATTCGCCTGCCCACTTACGCTGTGCGCATGACCGGCTCGGTGGATACAGAAGGCGACGCGATTCTGCGCGCTGACCAGGCGCGCCAGCAGCTTGGCGTGGATGGCACGGGCGTGCGCGTGGGTGTAATTTCCGACGGCCTGAAGGGTGTTTTTGCCACCAATTGCACGTCGTGCGGTGGCGTCTCCGGCGGTCCCATCTCCACCAACGACCTGCCCGGCGCCACCGGCACTCGCAACTCTTCCGGCGTCCTTACATCGTCGACTGGCGGGATTATAGGGACGTCATTTGTGGTCGGGAGCGGAGCGGGTGGCTCTGGCACCGCGGGCGACCTGGAGGGTATTGTACCCGGCTGCTCATTTGCCGGCGCGGGTGCAGAGGGAACGGCGCTGCTCGAAATCATTCATGACATCTCGCCCGGCGCCCAACTTTCCTTTGCCAACGCGGATACTGACGTGGCCTTCCGACAGGCTGTCAATTCGCTTGCCGGGTCGAATGACATTGTGATGGACGACCTGGGATTTTTCGGCGTGCCCGCCGATGGCACCAGCGCAATTTCCACCAACACAGCAAATGCACTGAACAGCGCCACCAACCCGATCCGCGCCTATTTTACCGCGGTGGGAAATTCCGCCGATGAGCACTACTTTGGAACTTATGTTGACTCGGGCGTCAGCGGAGTTACAGTGGCTGGCATTACCAATGCCGGCGACTTTCACTTGTTCCAACAGACCGCGGACACCACGGACGTGCTTGGGCTCGGCCCCAAGCCTTACAACGTGATTAAGCTTCCGCCCAACGGCGAGGTGGTGATCTTCCTCACCTGGGATGACACCTTCGGTGCCTCAAGCAATAACTATGATCTTTATCTGACCCAGCAAAGTACGAACCAGGTGGTGGCCCACAGCACCGATCCCCAGAATGGAACGCAAGATCCGGTGGAGTTCATCGATTACGTCAACAACACCGGCATTACAGACTTTTTTCACATCATGGTTCAGAACGTGCAGAACCTTGCCCAGGCGAAGCATCTCAACCTGTTCTCATTCCAGCCGGAGTGCGCCGCGGACGGTCCGCGCCTGTTGGTGGCGGGGCATCACGAGCGGCATAATTACAACACGGCCACGCGCAGCGTCGCCGCAGAGGGTGACGCGGGTGGGTCGCCCGTCGGCGTTGTTTCCGTGGGGGCGATCTGCTCTGCCTCACTCAAGGCACAGACGGTCTTTTCAGGCAGCCTTGCTCCCGATGAGTCGTGCTTTGACACCACCAACTCCACCATCGAGTACTTCAGCAGCCAGGGACCTACACTTGATGGCCGAACCAAGCCCGAAATTTCTGCGATTGACGGGGTTTCCATAACCGGCGCGGGAAGTTTTGAGAATCCGTTTTTCGGCAGTTCCGCTGCAACGCCCCATGTTGCCGGCATCGCAGCGCTTCTACTGCAATCCAAGGCCTGCCTTCTGAATGGCGCGGCTGGCGCTGTGGACAATGTGACGGCTCGTACCGACTTACATAATTTAATAATGAATAATACCGTTCCATTGGGCGGATCCACTCCCAACAACATTTTCGGTTTCGGCCGCGCTGATGCGCTTGCGTCCGCAGACGCCACCATCCCTGTTTTCAGCGGAGGCACTTCCTTCGTAGTGGGTGGAAATACGCCAAACGGGGCGAGTGTGACCGCGCCGCAAATTGGTTTTCCCGTACCCAATACATGCCCGATGGCGATGTTGAGTTGGACGGGAGGCTGTGGCGCCGGCCCTGCCTCCAGCATGAATTGCCCGTTTGGCACCAGCAACGTGACCGTGAAGGCCAGCAACAACGGGACGGCATTTTCATCAACGGCTAACATTCAGATTGTTGTCACCAACTTTTCGGTTGG
>DASYXZ010000302.1:0-13301 GCA_035934315.1 Terriglobia bacterium
CTTGCAATCGCCCTGGGCTCTTGCAGCTCTCGGACTTTTTTGGTTCAGTGCGAAAATCTTTTGCTTTCTTTTCTTTTATATTTGGATGCGCGGGACGCTTCCGCGTTTCCGCTATGACCAGTTAATGGCCTTCGGGTGGAAAGTGCTTTTGCCCATCGGGTTTCTGAATATTCTTGCAACTGGTTTTCTCGTGACGTGGTGGACGGCATAGTCTTTACCGGGCCTCTGCGCCTCCGCGCCTTTGCGTGAGAATGTTTTGAAGGTTTTTGCCTTGACCGAAAACGAGATCGCGACCCAGGTTGTCGACGCTGCCTATAAGATTCATACGACGCTTGGTCCTGGACTGTTTGAATCAGTCTATGAAACCATCATGGAACAAGAACTCACGAAGCGTGGGCTGCGCGTAGCGCGGCAGCAGGCATTGCCTGTGGTTTGGGAGCACGCCCATTTGGAGGCGGGCTTTCGAGTTGATCTGCTTGTCGAAAATAAGGTCATCGTGGAAATCAAATCGGTGGAGGCCCTGGCCCCGGTGCATCGGAAGCAGTTACTAACGTACCTTCGTCTGGCCGATAAGCGGCTGGGCTTGCTCATTAACTTTGATACCGAATTCATCAAAAACGGAATAGCGAGGGTTGTGAACCGGCTCGAAAACCGAAACAATGGAGTTGAAAACCAAAACACTCTCTCGCAAAGGCGCTAAGTCGCGAAGGAGCGCTCAATGAAAAAAACAGGCAAGCTCGTGACCGGATACGTGAAGATGTGGCCGCGAAGCCTATTCAGTATTCACAAGGGAAAGAAATTAATGGTCAATGTGCCTGAGCTCTCAAAGAAACTCGAGATTTTAGGAAAATCTGGAGTTTACGTTCTTTATCGAGACGAACATCCATATTATGTCGGTCAAGCCAGCGGCAGGCTATTTAGTCGCCTCCACGACCTCGCCAATAAATCGACGGACACATATTTCAATTTCTGGAATTCGTTCTCTGCGTTTGCCGTCCACAAGGACCATCTTGACGAGGTTGAGGCGATTCTCATTGCGGCCATGCCGACCGCGAACAGTACAAAACCAAAATTCATACCACTCCCGTTACCGAAAGAGATTGTTAAGATATTCGCGGAGCGACGCAAGATAGTTGCGGACCAACCCCGCTCAAACGTCGGTTACTCGGCGAACGAGTAAAGTCCATGGCGATACTTTTTTACATCTTCGGAGTCCTCACCATCATCGCGGCGCTGGGCGTGGTCCTGCAGCGCACGCCGGTTTATAGCGCGCTTTCACTTATCGTCGTGCTTTGTTCGCTCGCGGTTGAGTACCTTCTTCTGGGTGCTGAATTCATCGCGGTGATTCAAGTAATTGTCTATGCCGGCGCCATCATGGTTTTATTTGTTCTCGTGATCATGCTGCTGAACGCGGGTCATGAAATTCCGAGCTTGCGCAGCCGAATGGCCCGATGGCTGGGCGTCCCTCTGCTGGCAGCGTTTCTGTTTGAAATGCTGTTTGCGGTATCGCACTACCTGCCGGCGGAAAGCCCCTATTGGGCCGCGCCCCTGGCGGCCGGTCCCAGGGAAATCGGCGCGCTTCTCTTTGGCAATTACGTGCTGCCGTTCGAGCTGACTTCAATCTTGGTTCTGGTTGCGGTGCTGGGCGCTGTGGTTTTGGCGAAGAAACAATTGTGAGGATCGCAAAATGGTTCCCTTGTCTCATGTCCTGGGTCTCAGCTTGATTCTTTTCGTGCTGGGCATCGCCGGCTTTTTGTTTCGGAGAAACATCATCACGATCTTCATGTGCATCGAGTTGATGCTCAACGCCGTGAACCTGGCTTTTGTGGCCTTCGCGCGCCAGCAGGGTCAACTGGACGGCCAGCTTTATGTTTTTTTTGTGATCGTGGTGGCCGCCGCCGAAGCCGCGGTGGGACTGGCCATCATTATTGCTCTCTACAGAAACCGGGAATCACTAAGCATTGATGACCTGGATTCGATGAAGATGTAGCGGCGTAAGTTTTGGAAGGGGATGGGACCGTCTCAACCGGGGCCGGGCTCCATGCTTCGGGCGGAAGTCCTAAGTTAGCTATGAATATCTTGCTCTTACTCATGTTGTGTCCTCCCCTCGTGGGAGCGGCGCTTAACGGCATCCTGGGCCGCCGTTTTTCGCGTGGCACGGTCTCCGTGATTGCTTGTGGCGCTGCGGGGACATCCATGGTGTTCGCTTTGTTTGCCGCCTTGGACCTGCTGCGGCATTCAGGATCCGCCGATTTTTTCCTCTACAAATATTTTACCTGGATTCAGTCGGGCAGTTTTGCCGCAGACTTCACGCTCTATTATGACCGCCTGACTCTCGTCATGACAGTCACCGTAACGGTTGTCGCCTTCCTCATCCACCTCTACTCGCGCGGATACATGGAACACGAAGGCGGCTACTATCGCTTTTTTGCCTATCTGAATCTTTTTCTCTTTATGATGCTCACGCTTGTCACCGCCGCCAATTACCCGTTGATGTTCGTCGGGTGGGAAGGCGTCGGATTGTGTTCCTACCTGCTCATCGGTTTCTACTTCCCCAGAAAAGCGGCTTCCGACGCGGGCAAAAAGGCGTTCATTGTCACTCGAATCGGTGATATTGGTTTCACACTCGGCATAGCGCTGATCTTTTGGACTTTTGGCGCGGTCGACTTTACCACCGTTTTCGGTTACGCCTCCGGCGTACCTCTGCATGAAAAAGAGGGCGTATTCACGGCCATCTGCCTCCTTCTGTTTCTTGGAGCGGTGGGAAAGTCCGCCCAACTTCCGCTCTATGTCTGGCTTCCGGACGCAATGGAAGGCCCCACTCCGGTCAGCGCCTTGATACACGCAGCCACCATGGTGACTGCGGGCGTCTACATGGTGGCCCGCTCGAATGTGCTTTTCGCGCACGCGCCGATGGCGCTTGAAACTGTGAGCGCGATCGGATGCCTCACCGCATTCTTCGCCGCCACTATCGCTCTCTGCCAAAACGATCTGAAGCGCATGCTGGCCTATTCCACCATCAGTCAACTGGGCTACATGTTTGTGGGTTGCGGCGTGGGTGTGTTTGCTGCCGGAATCTTCCATTTGATGACTCACGCGTTTTTCAAATCACTTCTCTTCCTCGCCGCAGGCAGTGTAATGCACGGTTTGGACGGCGAACTGGACATGCGCAAGATGGGCGGCCTGCGCCACAAAATGCCCGTGACCCATTGGACGTTTCTCGTTGCCACGCTGGCCATCAGCGGCGTTCCGCTGCTTTCCGGATTCTTCAGCAAGGATCAAATTCTTGCCGCCGCGTATCTTGGTCCCCTGGGCCAACCCTGGCTTTATTGGCTTGCCACACTAACCGCCGGCATGACCGCTTTCTACATGTTCCGCGGGCTCTTCATGACGTTTTGGGGCGAGAGCCGCCTTGACGAACAAGTTGAACATCACGCGCACGAGAGCTCCTCGAAAATGACTATTCCACTTGTCGTCCTGGCCGTCTTTTCAGCGGTTGTGGGTTACGTCGGCTTGCCCCATCCCCTTGACGGCCTGGCTCACTTTCTCGATCCGGTCTTTGGACCGTCGGAGACGATGCTCCGTGGTGCACAGCCGGACGCGGCAAGCGCCATGAGCGAGTACACCCTGATGGGATTTTCACTGTTTGCTGCGGGACTGGGCATTCTGCTGGCCTGGTGGTTTTATCTGAAGTCTCCTGAAACGCCCGGCCGCATTGCCGCACGCTTTGGCGGTTTGTATCAACTTTTGATTCACAAATACTACGTCGATGAAATCTACAACGCGATTTTTGTGCGGCCGATTCGCGTGGGATCGGAAAAAGTTCTCTGGCGAACCTTTGATGCGGGAATAATCGACGGCTTCATAGTGAACGGTACGGCAAAAGAAACCATGAGCGCCGGCGGCGTGCTGCGCCGAATCCAGTCGGGAAACCTGCGGAGTTATGCCGCCTGGGTTTTGCTGGGCGCGGTCGGCTGGCTGGGCTACATTTTATTTATTCATTAAGAAAAAGCTGCGCGGGATGGCACGCGGCTGGTCTTGAATATGGCTGAATCCATGGCTTTCAACTATTTTCTTACGGTTCTCACGTTCCTGCCGCTGGCGGGCGCCTTGTCCATCGCGTTTATTCGCCCCGAGGCCGCGGGCCGCATTCGCTGGGTAGCTCTTATTTATTCACTGGTCACGCTGGCCCTGGCCATTGCCGCTTTTGTCGGTTTCAATCCAAACCAATCCGGGTTTCAGTTTGTTGAGCAATACCCGTGGATTTCCTCGCCGCCCATCGGCTATTCCATCGGTGTGGACGGCCTGAGCCTGCTGCTCATTCTTCTCAGCGCGTTTCTCACTCCGCTTTCCATACTTGCTTCGTGGAGCAGCATCCACACTCGCGTGAAGGAATTTTATCTTTTCCTGCTGGCGCTCGAAACAGGAATGATTGGCGTTTTCGTTTCACTCGACCTATTCCTCTTTTTTGTGTTCTGGGAAGTGATGCTCATCCCCATGTATTTCCTGATTGGCGTGTGGGGGCACGAGCGGCGGGTCTACGCGGCGATCAAATTTATTTTGTATACAATGATCGGGTCCGCGCTCATGCTGGTGGGCATCCTTTATCTTTACAAAGTCACCGGGACATTCGATCTGCAAATTATTCTGCGCGATTTGCCCGGCATGTGGCACTCGCTCCCCGCCTCGGCGCAGGCGTGGCTCTTCCTCGCCTTCTTTGTGGCCTTCGCCATCAAAGTTCCCATGTTCCCATTCCACACCTGGCTGCCTGACGCTCACGTGGAAGCGCCCGTGGCAGGCTCCGTCATCCTGGCAGGCGTGCTTTTGAAGATGGGCACTTATGGGATGTTGCGCTTTTGCCTGCCCTTATTCCCGCAAGCGAGTAGGGACTTCGCTCCCATCGTCAGCGTCCTTGCCGTGATCGGAATTATATACGGGGCGCTGGTGGCCATGGTCCAACCCGACATGAAGAAGCTGGTGGCCTATTCTTCCGTAGCGCACATGGGCTTCGTCGTGTTGGGAATTTTTGCGCTCAACATCAACGGCGTGGAAGGCGCCATCTACCAGATGGCCAGTCATGGAGTTTCGACGGGCGCGCTGTTCCTGCTGGTGGGCATGCTTTACGATCGCCGGCACACGCGCCTCATCACGGAGTTTGGCGGCCTCGCCACCTCGCTCCCCGTGTTCAGCACTTTTTTCCTGATCGTCACTCTCTCCTCGCTCGGCCTGCCCATGTTAAATGGCTTTGTGGGTGAATTCCTGATTATCGTCGGCGCCTTTCATGCGCTCGCTGTTTACGCCGCACTGGCAGCGGTGGGAGTGGTTCTGGCGGCCGTGTATTTGCTTTGGATGTACCAACGCGTCTTTTTCGGCGAGGTGACCAACCCGAAGAATCGCGATTTGCCCGACTGCGACGCGCGCGAAAAGCTTATTCTGGTTGTTTTGGTATTAGTCATACTCTGGATGGGGATTTATCCGAATCCCATCCTCAGGCGGTTGGACGCGAGTGCGGCCCAGGTGGTCCAGCGCGTGGGATCAACTTCCACACAGATGGCGGCGCGCGCCCCTTCTGGCGGCGGCGAAGGCGGAGAACGGGTTCGATGAGCCTCTTTCAACCCACAGATATCGTCCGTGTCCTGCCGGAAATCGTTCTGGCCGGATTTGCGATTCTGATCATGGTGTTGGATCCCTTTGTGGGCGCCCGCGGTAAATCCTCGCTCGGCGTGCTGGCTTTGCTGGGAGTGGCTGGCGCAGCCGCCTCCACTCACTGGATGTCACAAGTGCCGGGGATGGCATTTAACGGTACTGTTTCCGCCGATAATTTCAGCCTGTATTTCATTCACCTTTTCCTCCTCGTTGCCGCGCTCACTCTGCTCGGCTCTGTAAATTATCTCGAGCGCGACCAGATCAATCATGGCGAGTTTTACGCGCTGGTCTTGATGGCTACGGTGGGCATGTGCTTTATGGCCGCCTCAACTGAACTGATTCTGATTTTTCTGGGCCTTGAGATTTCTTCCATCTCCACCTACGTCCTGGCGGGATTCAAGCGCCACAACACGCAGTCAAATGAATCTTCAGCCAAATACTTTTTATTGGGTTCTTTCGCCACCGCATTTTTCCTTTATGGAATCGCCTTCACTTACGGCGTGACCGGCTCAACTAATCTCTCCGAACTGAACGCCCACCTCGATCGGTCCGCGGATTGGTCATCCCTGATCTCCGTGGCATTACTCCTGATGTTCGTCGGCCTGGCCTTCAAAGTGTCTGCCGTGCCTTTTCAAATCTGGACGCCGGATGTTTACCAGGGCGCGCCCGCACCCGTCACGGCTTTCCTGAGTGTCGGCCCGAAAGCAGCGGCCTTTGCAGTTATCTTGCGCGTTTTTCTGGTTGGGTTTGCCGGAACGAGTTCGCTCAGCTTGTGGCTGATCTGGGTTTCTGCAATTCTCACCATGTCATTGGGCAATCTTGCCGCGCTGTGGCAAACCAACGTGAAGCGATTTCTGGCCTACTCGAGTATCGCGCACGCGGGTTATGTGCTGGTGGGGATTGCCGCGGCTATCGCATCCGGCAGTTCTGAGGCAACCTCTTCCGTGCTTTTCTATCTGACGGCCTACGCGCTGATGAACGTTGGCGTGTTCATCCTGATCGCTCACCTTGCGGGGCCCGGCGAGCGCTTCACCAATATTGATGATTTTACCGGCTTCGGGTTCGACCGGCCCGGCGCCGCCGCATGTCTCACGGTCTTCATGTTGAGTCTGGCGGGCATTCCGACCATGGCGGGATTTTTCGCCAAGTTTTACGTTTTTCGCGCCGCCATTCACGCCAACCTGATCGGCCTTACGGTGGTGGCCGTGCTCAACAGCGTGGTCTCGGTTTACTATTATTTGCGGCTGGTGGTTGTGATGTATATGCGCGAGGGCAAAGCGGAGGCGTCGACCGCGGACTTGCCTATGCTCCTGAGCGTGGCGATTGCCGTGAGTTTAATTGGAATTTTCTATCTCGGACTTCTTCCTGATTCCTTCCTGGCTTTCGCCAACGGGGCCGCAAAACATCTTCGGTAGAATTGCGCCGCCAGCTTTTCCAAATTGTTCCATCCGGATATCCGCAAGAATTTAAATCTCCACCACCAAACGCCCGGAAACAGTGCCGGCACGCAATCGATCAAAGGCTTCGTTAATATTTTCCAGCCGGAGCGATTCAACCACCGTCTTTATTTTTCCTGAGGCAGCGAGCGCCAAAACTTCCCGCAAATCCTGACGCGTGCCAACCGCCGAGGTAAGAACTCGAATTCCCTTGGCCACGCTTCCGCGAATAGGAAGGGTGAAATCTCCCGGCGGAAGACCCACCAGCACAAGCGTTCCGGCACGCCGCAGCGCTTCATAACCCTGCGCGATGGTTTTGACGGTGGGCGCAAGATTCAAAACAACGTGCGCCCCGCCCAGTTGACGAATAATTTCCTTCGGTTTTTCGCGCGAAGCGTCAATGGCAACATCGGCACCCAGCCGTCGAGCCAGTTCCAATTGGGCCGGCGCAATATCCACCGCAACCACGCGCGCACCCGAGGCTCGCGCGATTTGCACCGCGTAGTGCCCCAGTCCGCCCACTCCCCAGACCACCACCGTGTCACCTACACGCGCGCCGGAAATTTTGAGGGCGCGATACGACGTGAGGGCAGCGCAGTAAAGAGGCGCTGCGTCAACAAAACTTAATTCCGACGGAACTGCGACGGCGTGAGAGGCGGGAACCTTTACGTATTCTGCGAACCCACCGTCCACCATGAATCCGGTCACAACAATGGCGGGACAGAGCGGCTCGCGGTCGCTGGCGCAGAACTCGCACTCGCCGCAGGTGGAATAAATCCAGGGAATACCGGTGCGATCTCCAGACTTAAATGTTTTCACGCCGGCGCCCACCGCGCGTACAATGCCCACGGCCTCGTGGCCTAAAACGAGAGGCAGCTTGGGCAGGCGCCACTCACCCGCGGCCAGGTGGACATCCGTGTGACACACGCCACAGGCTTTTACCTGGATCAGGATTTCGCCCGGGCCCGGCAGGGGCGTATCCATTTCTTCAACAACCAGCGGAGCGCCCGCTTTGTGTAGGATGGCGGCTTTCATAAGAGCAGGAGTAAGAGCTGAGGTGTCGGTAAAGACAAACGGCCAATCAAATACGCGTTGGCGCTTTGATAGTTGCCGACTTCGACCGCATATCGACGCTGGATACTATCATGAACGATTACAATCCGGGCAGCGAATTGATGCCACTATGCCAGCGCGCGGAGCCAATTGCGTAATCCCGAACGCCTCAATAATCTATATAATGCGGCGTGATGAACGCAGCCGAACCACAGGCCTCAACCGGTCCAACCAAAAATCCCGGGCTCCAGGATGTTCAACTGGTACGCGGTCTCACCCTGTTGCCCGCCACAGCTTTAAACATGGTGGACATGATAGGAGTTGGACCGTTCATCACTTTGCCGTTGATGGTCGCGGCGATGGGCGGCGCACAGGCACTTTATGGCTGGGTGGCGGGCGCGATCCTGGCCATGGCCGACGGGCTGATCTGGGCCGAGCTCGGAGCTGCGATGCCCAAGGCCGGCGGCTCGTACGAATATCTGGAAGAAATATATGGGCGGCGGAAATTCGGCCGGCTGCTCTCTTTCCTCTTCGTATTTCAGCTCGTCTTCAGCGCCCCGGTATCGATTGCCACCGGTTGCATCGGGTTGGCCGGATACGGAACGTACGTCTTTCCCAGCCTCAGTGTGATTGGGTGGCGCACGACCCTTCAGTTTAATCTGCTAGGTCCTGTGAGCCTGGTGCTGGAGATTTCCGGCGCCACCGTGTTGGCCGTGGCCGTGGCCGTATTCGCCACATTCCTGGTGTATCGACGCATTGTGGGCGTGGCGCGAATTTCAAAGTTTCTCTGGGTGGGCGTGCTGGGCACGCTCGGGTTCATCATTTTTATGGGAATCACCCACTTCAATCGCGGCCTTGCGTTTCCATCAGGCTGGTCAAACCCGCCGGCGGGCGGCTTCTGGTTGGGATTTTCGTCGGCCCTGTTGATTGCCCTGTATGACTATTGGGGATATTACAACATATGTTTCCTGGGTGAAGAGGTGGTGGAGCCCCACAAGACGATTCCGCGCTCGATGCTTTTGTCCATTGCGGTCGTCGCCGTTCTCTACATCGCGATGAACGTCAGTCTGCTGGGAATTTTGCCCACCAACGAAATAATTGCCATGGCCGGCGGAACGGGGCGCAACTTTGCCGCTGCCCAGGCCGCGCAAATCATCTATGGCAACTGGGCCGGAACGCTGGTTTCCATTTTGGTCATGTGGACGGCGTTCGCGTCTGTCTTTTCATTGTTGGCTGGATATTCAAGAATTCCTTTTGCGGCGGCGCGGGACGGCAACTTCTTTTCCGTTTTTAATAAGATCCATCCGCAGCAGAAATTCCCCACTCACAGTGTTCTGCTATTGGGTGGACTGGCTTGCCTATTCTGTCTTTTCCAGCTTAAAGATTTGGTGAGCGGGCTGGTGGTTATTCGCATCATGCTGCTTTTTTTGGTTCAAGCCGTGGGCGCCGTCGTCTGGCGAATCGCCAAACCGGAACAGCCCAGACCATTCCGCATGTGGCTTTACCCGTTGCCCGTGCTCATCACCGTTGCTGGCTTTTCCCTGGTTCTTTACGATAAAAGAGAGCTATTCGCCCACGGCCTGCTGTTCGCGGCGCTTGGAATCGCAATCTATCTGATTCGCTCGGCGAAAACTCGCACGTGGCCGTTCGCCCGGTAGGTTGCAAGTGGCATGTGTCAGGCGGGGAAAAGTTCAGGTTGCTTTTTCTCGTTATCGCCCGCTGTCTTCCGTCAACTGCGTTAACAGAAACATTCCTTCATTATGAACAATTAAAATATCCTCCCCCTGGGGTTTTGGTGAAAAGCCGGCACGATCGCCGGCGGTGGAATCCTCCAGCAGCTTGCGCGCCTCAATGTATCGTTTGTGCTTGGGTTCAAGTCCCGCGCGCAACATCCATTGATTGAACGATCGCTCGCGGCGCTTCAGCGATTGGCGAAGGATTTCCAACCCGGCGGTTTCAAACATAGCGAGAAAAGTGGTCAGGCGGAGATTCTGCACGTGGGACGGATCGCGCGCGCAATCAATGAGATTGTGCAGCTCAAACTTCAGGTCGCTTTCGGGCGCTAGAGTGTCAATAATCATCAGGCGGCCATCCGGCTTCGTCACGCGGACCATCTCGCCCAGAACGAGTTCCGGTTTCGGCATGTGATGGAAGGAGCATTGGCAAGTGACGAGGTGAAAAGTGCGATCGGGGTAAGGCAATTGTTCCGCGTCCCCGCGGTCAAAACCTGCGTTTTGGATTTTGCGCTCGCGCTGGAATTCGCGCGCCTGCAATATCATTTCGTGCGTCATGTCGATGCCATGCGCAAAACTTACACGCGCCGCCAACCCCAGCACCAACTCTCCGGGCCCGCAGGCAACATCCAGCGCAAGATCCGCCGGCCGCGGTTTGGCAAATTCCACCTTCTCAGCCAAAACCTCCGGCGTGTCCCGAACGACGGTCTTGGAAAAAGCTTCAACAGTTTTAGCGAACTGTTTTTGGACTGCTTCCTTGTGTTTTTTTGACATGCGGTTAGAATGTTATCGTAATTTGTCGCGCGCGGGAAGGAAAGAGAGGCGGAACCGGGAATTGAGCCTGCGAATTTCCAGTGGCGGCCCTGCGACGCGGCGGGACGCCCTTCGAAAACTTTCAAACGAAGACTTTCAAACAATGATCGGCCAGACCATTTCACATTATCGCATTGACGCAGAACTTGGCAAAGGCGGCATGGGCATTGTCTATCGCGCCCACGACCAGCGCCTCCGGCGCGATGTCGCCTTAAAGGTGTTGAGCGGAGTGATCACGGATCACGGCGAAAGGCGAAATCGCATTCTCGCTGAGGCGCGAGCCGCTTCCGCGCTCAATCACCCAGGGATCACAACTGTTTACGAAGTGGGAGAAGAGGGAAGCCACGTCTTCATTGTGATGGAACTGGTGACGGGAAGCACGCTGCGGCGCGAAATTGCCAAAGGACGCATGGATCTGAAAATCCTCGTGCGCTTGGTGATCCAAATCGCCGAGGCGCTGGAGGCCGCGCACGCCCATGGGGTAATCCACGGGGACATCAAGCCCGAGAACATTATTTTGCAGTCGGATGGCCGCGTGAAGCTGCTCGACTTTGGCATCGCCCGCCAGACCACGGCTGAGACGGCATCGCTTTTTGGCGTGGAGACGGTATCGTCCAAGTTGCCGGACTCGGGATTGATCGGGACGCTTGCTTATATGGCGCCCGAGCAGTTGCGTGGTGAGCGGCCCGATGCCCGCTCTGACTTGTTTGCCCTGGGCGTTGTGCTTTACGAAATGGCTGCCGGCTACAGGCCATTCCCCGGACCAACGGCCACCGCATTGATGGCCCAGATTTTGCATGAAGCTGCGCCATCGCTCAGCGCCGTCGTGTCGCCGGTCGCAGGGGAACTGGCGCGAATTGATCACAAGCTGCTGGAAAAGAAACCGGAATCGCGTTACCAGTCGGCGCGCGATTTGCAATTGGACTTGATGAATTTCAGCCGCGACCTCGAACGTGGCATTGTGCTGCCGCCGGGAATGGAGGGCAAGCGCGCGGTTGCGGTTTTACCTTTTACGTTGCTCACTCCAAATCCGGAAGACGATTATTTGAGCGTGGCGCTCGCCGATGCCGTCATTAACCAGTTGAGTTCGAGCTGCACCTTGCTGGTGCGGCCTACAAGCACGGTGATGCGCTACGTCAAGCAGTCTGCGGATCCTCTGGCCGTGGCGCGAGAGCTGAACGTGCAAGTGATTGTGGGCGGCAGCATCCAGAAGCACGGTTCGAAATTGCGCGTTCATGTGCAAGCCTGGAACGCAACGGATGGTTCATCTCTGCTCTCTGCCAAACACGATTCCGACATGACCGACCTGTTCGGCTTGCAAGACAAAACTGCCGCAGAAGTCTGCCGGGCGCTGGGAGCTAGTCAGGAATCGGACGCGCCGCAGACGGCTCCGGCAAAGAAGCCCACTGAGAACGCGATGGCCTATGAGATGTTCCTCCGCGCCAACGAACGAATGTCGCGTTTGAACCGGTGGGACACTCGGACCGCCATCGACATGTTCGAGAGCGCCGCGCAAATGGACCCGAAGTTTACCGATGCCTGGGCGCGCCTTGCGGGAGCTTGCGTAATCATGGCGGGAAACTTTGAGCCGGGCCCGCACTGGGTCCTCAAGGCGGACAAGGCAATGCGGCGGGCACTGGCGCTCGATCGTAGAAACGCAGACGCGCAATGGGCTCGCGGGCGAATCCTTTGGACGCCGGCAAAGAAATTCCAGAACCGTCCTGCGTTGCGCGCGCTCGGCGAAGCCCTTTCGCTGAATCCAGGACATCAGGACGCCCTGGTTTGGAAATGCCTGGTTCTTTCGCACGTGGGACTGTTCCGTGAGGCGAAAGAAGGTTTGACGACAACGATGGCGGCCAACCCGGAAAACGTGTTCGCTCTTACTTTTCTGGGTCAAATTGATATTTACTCAGGAAGGTACGATGAAGCCCAGGACCATTACGCGCGCGCCCTGGCCATTGACCCCGGCAGCCTTTGGGCGAATTACTTTGCCCCTACTGTTCCACTTTACTCAAAGCGGCTCGACCGTGTGGAGGACAAGATTCGCAACGCGAGGCGCGTGATCCCCGAGGATCCTATTTTGGCAAGCTACGAGGCGGTTGTTTGGGGCAGCCGGGGCGAGAAGAGAAAAACGGAGCAGGCGATTGGGCGCGCCATGAAGGGCAAGTCGCTATTCCACACGCATCACACCTGGCATCATGTCGCTGCAGCTTACACTTTGATTGGCAAACCGGCCCCGGCGGTGGCGCTGCTGCGCCGCGCCAGCGCTTTTGGACTTCCGAACTATCCGGCGTTTCGTGATGATCCATTTTTTGCCCCTCTCCACAACTACGCGCCCTTCTTGCGCCTGATGGCTGACCTGAAACGCGAATGGAGCACGTATCAGCGCGAGTTTGGCCGCCCATGATTGCGGCGCGTTTCAATCGGGACGCTTCATTGCCAACCTTGAATGTTATAGAATGCCCATTCTTAAAGAAGCCGAAACTTGGACGCAATATTTCCATTTTAATGTGTAGGGTTGGTTGAGTGATTAAAGCCGTGACACAAGTGCAGCCCAGCCATAAGCCCGGCCAACCGGCTGAAATAATATCCACTAATCAATTCGTTCTGATCCCCGCCG
>DASYXZ010000014.1:0-5712 GCA_035934315.1 Terriglobia bacterium
TTCGCCATCCCCTACCTGCACAATGGGCAAATGCACGATTACATTCCGGATTTCATCGTGCGGCTCAAGGGCGGCGGGGCGAGATACTTGATCCTCGAAACCAAGGGCTACGATCCGCTGGAGGATGTGAAACGCGCCGCCGCCGAGCGCTGGGCGGCGGCGGTCAATGCCGACGGAACCTACGGCCGCTGGCAATATGCAGTCGCCAGGAAAGTATCAGAGATCAAAAGCATCATTACGGCGGCCGCGCCGGCCTGCAGGAATGAACCTCCCGCTTGAATTAATGCATCAATCAATTGAGGAACCATATTAAAATCCTGGTTCGGGCCACAAGATCGAACTTCGCGATCGGACTACTCGATTTGGGGAGGATCAAACTTCCCGGAAGGCACGCCAAAAAATGCGCAAACCTGAAAAGCTCAGTGGTAAACCAAACATGTCAAAAAAAACCGTCACGTCAAGTGAAACGCCCATTCCGCAAAAGGGTAAGCTCATTCCGTCAAAAGAAAAGTCCAAACCTCTGTCTGCTGAAGAATTGCGCCGCATCGACGCTTACTGGCGCGCGGCCAACTACCTTTCGGTGGGACAGATTTATCTCCTCGACAATCCGTTGCTGCGCGAGCCGCTTACGCTCGAGCACATCAAGCCGCGCCTGCTTGGCCACTGGGGCACGACGCCGGGGCTGAATTTTATTTACGTTCATTTGAACAGGCTGATCAAGAAGCACGATTTGAACGTGATTTACGTTACCGGTCCGGGACACGGCGGGCCGGGTCTGGTGGCCAACACTTATCTTGAAGGGACGTACACGGAGTTCTATCCGAATATTCCCCAAAACGCGGTGGGGATGAAGCGCTTGTTTAAGCAGTTCTCGTTTCCCGGCGGGATTCCCAGCCACGTGGCGCCGGAAACGCCGGGATCGATTCACGAGGGCGGCGAGCTGGGTTACTGCCTGGTACACGCTTACGGCGCGGCGTTTGATAATCCCGATTTGCTGGTCTGCTGCGTGGTGGGCGATGGCGAAGCCGAAACGGGCCCGTTGGCCACAAGCTGGCATTCGAATAAATTTCTGAATCCGGCTCGCGACGGCGCCGTGCTGCCCATTCTTCATTTGAACGGTTACAAAATCGCCAACCCTACCGTGCTCGCGCGTCTTAGTGATGCCGAGCTGACTTCCCTTTTCAAAGGCTACGGGTACCATCCGCATTTCGTGGAAGGCCACGAGCCCGAGGCGATGCACCAACTCATGGCGGGGACTCTGGACAAGGTGATTGGCGAGATTCAGTCCATCCAGCACGATGCGAGGAGCAAAGGATTTTCTCATCGTCCACCATGGCCCATGATAGTCATGCGCACGCCGAAAGGTTGGACGGGGCCCAAAGAAGTGGACGGAAAGCCGATGGAAGGCACGTGGCGCGCGCATCAGGTCCCTCTCACCGACATGGCGAAGAAGCCGAAACACGTGAAGATGCTCGAACAGTGGATGAAGAGTTATCGCGCCGAAGAACTATTTGACGCCGATGGCAAATTCATTGCGGAGCTGGCCTCGCTCGCGCCCAAGGGCGACCGGCGCATGGGCGCCAATCCCCACTCGAACGGCGGACTGCTGCTGCGCGATCTGGCCATGCCCGACTTCAGAAGATACGCGGTGGAAGTCGCGAAGCCCGGCACGGTGACGGCGGAATGCACGCGCGAACTGGGGAAATTCCTGCGCGACGTGATGAAGCTGAATACCGCGTCCAGGAACTTCCGCGTGATGGGTCCGGACGAGACGGCCTCCAACCGGCTGGATGCGCTTTATGAGGTAACCAACAAGGTCTCAACCGAGGAGATTATATCCACAGACGAACACCTTGCGCCCAACGGTCGCGTGATGGAAGTCTTGAGCGAGCACATGTGCCAGGGCTGGCTGGAAGGTTATCTGCTCACCGGGCGTCACGGCTTCTTTTCCTGCTACGAAGCCTTCATCCACATCGTTGACTCGATGTTCAACCAGCACGCCAAGTGGCTTAAGGTCACGCGGGACATTCCCTGGCGGCGGCCCATCGCTTCACTCACCTACCTGCTCACGTCGCACGTCTGGCGGCAGGACCACAACGGATTCAGCCACCAGGATCCCGGCTTCATCGACCATGTCGTGAACAAGAAAGCCGATGTCGTGCGCGTCTACCTGCCGCCTGACTCGAACACGCTGCTTTCCGTGGCCGATCATTGCATGCGCAGCCGCAACTATGTAAATGTGATCGTGGCCGGCAAGCAGCCGGAGTTGCAGTGGCTTGATATGGATTCGGCCATCAAACATTGCACGGCCGGGCTCGGCATCTGGGCTTGGGCGTCAACCGACCAGGGCGCGGAACCCGATGCCGTGATGGCGTGCGCGGGCGACGTGCCCACCCTCGAAGCGCTGGCCGCGGTGGATTTGCTTCGGCAGCATTTCCCTGACATCAGAATTCGATTCGTGAATGTGGTCGATTTGCTGACGCTTGAGCCGCCCACCGAGCATCCGCATGGAATTTCAGATCGCGATTTCGATTCGATATTCACCACCGATAAACCCATCGTCTTTGCCTATCACGGCTACCCCTGGATGATTCATCGCCTCACTTATCGCCGCACCAATCATGCCAATCTGCACGTGCGCGGCTACAAAGAAGAAGGGACAACCACCACGCCGTTTGATATGTGCGTGATGAATGACATTGACCGGTTCCACCTGGCCGGCGACCTGGTGGATCGCGTGCCCCGCCTGGCGCGGGTGGGCGCGCACTTTAAACAATTCCTGCGCGACAAGCTGGTGGAACACAAATTTTATATTTGCAAGCACGGCGACGATATGCCGGAGATTCGCGATTGGAAGTGGACTTATTGAATAGGAGTCAGGAGTCAGGAGTTAGGATTCAGGAGGACGTAATCCCCGCGCAGGCGGGGATCCAGAAAGAAGATTGGATTCCCGATTGCGCGGGAATGACAAAGCCATCTCGCCCTGAAACTTTGACTGCATTCAACCACCAGAGCGAGGTTCTTCGTCGTCCGTCGGCTGACGGACTCCTCAGAATGACAGCATTGGCTCCCTTCATTCTGACTCCTGACTCCAGACTCCTGATTCCTTTTTCAAAATGAAGATTCTCGTCCTCAACTGCGGCAGCTCGTCACTGAAGTTTCAGTTGATCGAAACCACTGCGCAGCTGATCACCTCGAACCAAGACCGGCTGCTGATCCACGGCAGCATTGAGAAGATCGGAAGCGGCGACTCGATCGTTGCATTCAGCGCGCACGGCGAAACGCCCGCGAAGTCCAGCCGGCCGATCCTCACGCACAAGGACGCCATTCAAACTGCATTTGAGTGCATGGGCGCCGCCCCCGGCTTGGTCAGCGACCTTAAAGAAATCGAGGGCGTGGGGCACCGCATCGTGCATGGCGGCGAGTATTTCAAGCAGTCTGTGGTGATTGACGATGACGTGGTGCGCCGCATTGAGAGCCTGATCGAACTCGCGCCATTACATAATCCGCATAACCTTAAGGGATATTATGCGAGCAAGGCCTTGCTGCCCCATGCCGCGCAGGTGGCGGTTTTTGACACCGCCTTCCACCAGACCCTACCGCCCAAGGCTTACCTCTACGGCCTGCCTTATTTGTATTACACCCGCGACAAAATCCGCCGCTACGGCTTCCACGGCACGTCGCACCGCTATGTTTCATACCGCTTCGCGCAGATTCACAACACCACACGCGACGCCTACAAGCTGATCACGTGTCACCTGGGCAACGGGTGCTCAGTGTGCGCCATCGATCGCGGCAAGTCCGTGGATACTTCTATGGGATTCACTCCGCTCGAAGGTTTGCTGATGGGCACGCGGCCGGGCGACCTTGACGCGGGCGCGGTGTTGTATCTCGTGGGACGCGCGGAGATGGGGCTGCACGAAGTGGACGTGGTGCTCAACAAAAACAGCGGCATGTATGGCATCTCCGGCGTTTCAAACGATATGCGCGAGCTCGAAGTGGAAGCCGCGAAAGGCAACAGCCGCGCGCAGATGGCCATCGATGTGTTTTGCTATCGCGTGGTGAAATATATCGGCGCTTATTTTGCGGCGATGAATGGAGCCGACGCGCTCATCTTTGCCGGAGGCATCGGCGAGAACGCCCCGGCCATCCGCGGCCAAATATGTGCGTCACTCGGCGCGCTTGGAATCCGTCTCGATGCGAAGAAGAATGATGCCGCAGTCGGAAAGGAGATGGACATCAGCGCCGAAGCGACGACGACCTCTGGAGTGTCAACAAATGATGCCGCCGCGGTGCCGGCCAGTGCCCAAGAGTCTTCCAATAGTGCCACACCCCCTCGCGTCTGGGTGATACCCACCAACGAGGAACTGTTGATCGCGCGCGATACCCTGCGCTGCATCCTGAAAATTCCTCACGGGTGAGCACTTTTGACCCAAGAAGCGAGCCCTACAGACCGGACGCCCCAGTGCCCAAAAGGTATAACTAGATTGCCTCCGGTTTCTGGTGAGAGGCCGATTTTGGATAAGTTGCATTGGAGGCAACACTATGAAATTAATTAAAAGTATCAGCACAACAGGCCTGGTTCTGCTTCTCGGAACCGCCTTTTCTGTTTACGCACAAAAAGGACACGGTGGAGGTGGGCAGAAAGGAGAGCAGGCCCAGCGTGGTGGCGGAGGCGGACAGCACCAACAGCAGGCGCATAGCTCACGGCAGCCGCAGCGCACCCGGGTGGCGCAGCGCTCGCGACAACCGCAGCGTACCCGGATGGCGCGCAGTTCGCGGCAACAAACACAGCGAGCTTCCTACAATCATGGCAACAACGGCTTCCACGGCTACGGAAACAATGGCCACCATTATGGCCAGATTTCCGATGTAAGTTACCGCGCCCATTTTGGCCATGGCCACTCGTTTCGCATGATGCGCCCACAAATGATTGACGGGTATAACCGCTTCCAATACAGCGGCTATTGGTTTGGATATAACCAACCCTGGCCGCCTCATTGGGATTACAACGACCCCGTCTATGTGCAATACGTGGATAGCTCATATTACCTCTATAACCTCAGCCATCCGGGCATTCACATTTCACTCAACATTTTCTAGCGATATTTTCGCCACCCCTTTGGGGGGTCTTTATCCGGCGCGTGGCCGGTGGCCCCCAGGGTGGACGGAAAGTCAACATTATTTCGCGTCACCAGCTTGAATGAGCACTATTAACTAACTGATGAAGCCAGTGGCGCCGACCTCCGCATTTGAGGTCTGCGGGCTCTCTGTTCATTCCAGTCCTGTTATCTCGGCGGGAACGATTACATTACTGATAATGTATTAGACAGGATTATTTAATATCATGCAGCATGCAAACCGCGGAGCTGAACAACGCAGGTCCGCGCTTGCTTTTGTAGACAGGTTAGGGGGGCTAAATACGTATCGAAAGATTCGTCATGCAATCTTGCGGTTTTTCCACCTCTTTTCCTCAAAAACCTTGCAATGGGACTCTGCATCTTGCCCGGGCGAAGAAATGATGAAGCCCCAACTTCAAAAGACGGAAGTTGCGCTTCGTTTGCTCATTGCCTGGCGCAGTTTGGTTTTTTTGTAGCGGCGTTCGGCGCCAGTCATCGCGCATGGTCGGGATCCATGCCAATTGCCTGCGCGCCTTCACGCGCCATGGAGTTGCGCGAGTCGAGCGCGAGCGCGCGCCGGAATGCTTCGCGA
>DASYXZ010000037.1:0-20102 GCA_035934315.1 Terriglobia bacterium
CGACGTGAAAGAGCAGGCATGGTCGGGCGGGACGCGCATAGAAGTTCGCGATCTGTTTTTCAATACACCGGCGCGCCGCAAGTTTCTAAAGTCGGAGTCCACGGAGCTGGGTCACATCGCGACGCTCGTTACCCATTATGCTCTGGCCCATCCCGAGAAAAGTTTTCGCCTGGCTTCGCTGGCCAACGAAATCCTGAATGTCTCTCCGGTGGCAACCAGTCGCGAGCGAATTTATCAGGTGATGGGCGGGCAAACCCTCGAACAACTGGTGGATATCGCGCCGCTCGAACGCCGAATGCCGGTGGCGGCGCCAACGGGCGAGGGCGAAGAGACGCCGGAGACAGTTTCGGTGGTTCGCGTGTCAGGATTTATTTCGCGCCCCGAAGTGCAGAAACTCAATCGCAATAATATCTACTTCTTCGTGAACCGGAGACTGGTGCGCGACCGGCTGATCCTGCACGCCATCACCCAGGCGTATCGCAACATTCTTCCGGCCAACGTGTTTCCGGTGGCGCTTATTTTTCTCGACATCCCTGCCTCGGAAGTAGACGTGAATGTTCACCCCTCGAAGACCGAAGTGCGTTTTCGCAATTCCGGATTCATCCACGATTTTGTGCGCGATTCAATCCGCCAGGGATTGATTGCGGCGCAGCCCGTGACTGCATTCCCGCTTCCCCAGAGGGCGCCCAGTGCCCGGCGGGACGAGGATGAGGCAGAAATTCGGGAGAAGCTGAGTGAAGAGCCGCCCTCGCTGGCTGGCTCTGAAATACAGGGCAGGGGAATACTTCCACCGTCAGGTGGCGGCCGCCCGGATTTCCAACTCTCAGCGCCGAAACCCCAACCGGCTTCCGGGAACCTGCCGCTGGCGGAGACCGCGCTCGAAATGTACGCTCCTCATCTGGTTGGAGCGCCGCCCACGCAAGCAATTGCTGCGACTTTCGCATCCACCAACGTTTCGGAATTTCCATCTGACCTTCAGCCGCTCGGACAAGTGCAGGAGAGTTTTATCGTGGCGACAAATGCCGCCGGGCTTTGGATTATTGACCAGCACGTAGCTCACGAGCGCGTCCTGTTTGAATATCACCTTCGCATGCGCCGCGAAAAAAAGGTGGAAGGGCAGCGGCTCCTGATGCCGATCGTGGTGGAACTAAAACCGGAACAGCAAGCCACGTTTCAAGATATTGCGGCGGAGCTCAGCGCGAACGGGTTTGAAGTCGAGCCGTTCGGACAGCGCACAGTGGCCATCAAGACGGCGCCCTCTGATATCCGGGCCGACGATGTGGATCGCCTGCTGCTCGAAATTCTGGATGGTGTGGGCCGGGAGGCGCGGGCTATTTCACTAGAGGGCCTGAGGCTGAAGATTGCTGCCTCGGTCTCGTGCCACGCGGCGGTGAAAATCAACATGTCGCTCGACAGAAATAAGATGCAGTGGCTGTTGCGCGAACTGGCAAAAACGGAATGTCCCATGACCTGCCCACACGGCCGCCCGATCGTGCTCCGTTATGGGATGACGGAAATTCAAAAAGCTTTTAAGAGAATTTAAGTCGTCATTTTTAACAAGCGCTCCTGCATGTGACGAATCGTGCAAGATGCGATTTCCATAAATGGGAAAGTCCATATAATAATTCTTCATGTCAGAATCCCTGGTGATTGCGATTGACGGACCCGCCGGAGCGGGGAAGAGCACTGTCGCCCGGAAATTAGCGGAGCGCATGGGCTTGGACTATGTGGACAGCGGGGCCACGTATCGGGCCGCCGCTTTGCGCGTGCTTGAATCCAATATTTCGCCCGAGGATGAGCACGCAGTGAGCGAACTGATTGGGAGTGTGGGGATTGAATTCAAGGCCAACGGCTCCCAAAGTCAAGTCCTTCTGGATGGGCAGGACGTTTCGGAAAAGATTCGCACGCCGCAGGTGACGCTGGCCGCCGCCAAAGTCTCACGCCTTCCCAAAGTTCGCAAAAAACTCATTACCTTGCAACGCAGCCTGGCTCGCGGCCGCGGCATTGTGATGGAAGGCCGCGATATCGGCACGGTGGTGTTCCCCCAGGCGAGACTCAAAATCTTTCTTAAGGCCGATCCGGAAGAACGTGCGCGGAGAAGATTGAAGGATGAAGAAAAGAGGGGAAGACTCGCGACGCTTGAGCAGACGGCTTATGAGATCGGCCGCCGTGACCAACTGGATGCGGAGAGGAAAATTTCACCGCTCGTACCCGCGACAGACGCACTGGAAATTGATTCGACGAACCTGAGCGCCGACGAGGTGGTTGAACGAATTATTGAATTAGCCCGGGAGAGAAAATTGATAGGTGATAAGGTGTAGGCGGCTTTTGGGAAAGAATCTTTCGCGCCGCCTGACAACTGCCATTTATAGCCCGCCCATTCTTGATTTCCCTGTCATGCCAGCCTGCCGTCTAACACCTGCTATTTACGGCCGCCCGCCGTTGCTCATTGAGGAAAGGAACTGCGAGTTGTTGGCTGATTTCGAGAGCTTATCGATAATCAGCTCCATGCTTTCGACCGGGGACAAAGGGTTCAGAATTTTGCGTAGCACCCAAATGCGGTTCAATTCGTCCTTGGGGACCAGCAACTCTTCTTTACGCGTGCCGGACTTGTTCAAATCGATGGCCGGGAAAACGCGCTTGTCCACCAATTTGCGATCCAGATGGACTTCCATATTTCCGGTTCCTTTGAATTCCTCAAAAATCACGTCATCCATCCGGCTTCCGGTATCGATGAGCGCGGTGGCGATGATGGTTAAACTCCCACCCTCTTCGATATTGCGTGCCGCCCCGAAAAATCGTTTGGGACGCTGCAGAGCGTTTGAATCGACGCCGCCGGAAAGAACTTTGCCGGAGGGCGGGACCACGGTGTTATAAGCGCGCGCCAGGCGGGTGATGGAATCGAGCAGGATCACCACGTCGCGTTTATGCTCCACCAACCGCTTGGCCTTTTCGATGACCATCTCCGCCACCTGAACGTGACGGGCGGCGGGCTCGTCAAAAGTGGAGCTGATGACCTCACCTTTAACGGTGCGCTGCATGTCGGTAACTTCTTCCGGCCGCTCGTCGATCAACAGCACAATCAAGGTGATCTCTGGATGGTTGGTGCTGACGGAGTTGGCGATGGCCTGGAGCAGCATGGTTTTTCCGGTGCGCGGCGGTGAAACCACCAGGCCGCGTTGTCCCTTGCCAACGGGTGTCAACAAGTCAAGCACGCGGGCGGAGATGTTGTCTTTGGTGGTCTCGAGGCGAATGCGCTCCAGCGGGTAAAGAGGCGTTAAGTTGTCAAAAAAGATTTTGTTGCGCGACTCGTCGGGAGGCTCAAAATTAATGGCCTCCACCTTGATGAGCGCGAAGTATCTCTCGCCGTCTTTGGGGGGCCGGATCTGCCCGGAAATCGTGTCACCGGTTCGCAGGTCAAACTTGCGGATCTGCGAGGGCGAGACGTAAATATCATCAGGGCCGGGGAGATAGTTGTAATCGGGGGCGCGCAGGAAGCCAAAGCCATCGGGCAGGCACTCGAGCACGCCTTCCGAAAAGATGAGGCCGCTCTTTTCGGTCTGCGCCTGAAGGATCTTGAAAATCAGCTCCTGCTTGCGCAGGCCGCTGGCGCCGACCACCGCGAGGTCTTTGGCGACCTGGACGAGCGTGGCGATATTCATCTCCTTCAGCTTGGCAATGTCGAGGACTTCGCCATCTTTA
This sequence comes from Terriglobia bacterium, assembly GCA_035934315.1. GTDB lineage: Bacteria > Acidobacteriota > Terriglobia > UBA7540 > UBA7540 > DASYXZ01. The sequence goes on from DASYXZ010000037.1 coordinate 3,703, forward strand.
AGTTCCTGTATTTTTTCTTCCTGCATTTCGTCTTGTTTTTTTGCGGGCATAATCCTTCCAAGTATTATTTAGAGTTGGAACCCCTTTACGGGTTCGGTGAAATTCCATCGAATCATGAACGGCCAGGGTCATTGCCGCTTCCTCGTTCAACCATTCGATGGATACGTTCGGTGGTTCAAAACGACAAGCGGGCAGTGAAAAGAGCGGCGAAATATTTTTTCGCGGTTTTTACGTCTCTCGATCCTGAATTGTCAAGGCTAGTGATTTTCTGCACTGGCGAAGCCGGGAATGTTTTTTCCCTACTGCTTGGATGCACCGTATCGGCAATAAGTTTCATGCCTTACTTGGTACTTGAATCTTCATTCATCTAGGGCTAATGAGTCATGGGCTCGCGGCCCACGTCCAGCGTTGTCGGGGTTTCGAGAGCCGGAGGTGACTCCGGCTCTCGAACCAAGGTATCGATGGTTTCGATTTTCCGTTCCAGCGCCAGGTCCAGCACCTCATCCATGGTTTCCACAAACTTAATGGCCAATTCCTGCTGGACGCCGGCGGGAATTTCAGACAAATCCTTTTCATTGTCGCGCGGCAAAAGCACGGTTTGGACCCCAAAGCGGTGGGCCGCCAGAATTTTTTCTTTCACGCCACCGATGGGCAGCACTTTTCCACGCAGAGTAATTTCTCCCGTCATGGCCAGATTGCGCAGCACCGGAATCCGGGTGAGCGCGCTCACCACGGCAGTGACCAGGGTAATTCCGGCGGACGGCCCGTCCTTGGGAATGGCGCCTTCCGGGAGGTGAATATGAATATCAACGTTGCGGTAGAAATCCGCATCCAGTCCCAGCCGCGCGGCTCGTGAGCGCACGTAGCTCATCGCCGCCTGCCCGGACTCTTGCATGACGTCGCCCAGTTTTCCGGTAAGAATGAGTTTACCTTTGCCCTGCATGGTGGTGGCTTCAATGTGCAGGATTTGTCCGCCCACTTCCGTCCAAGCCAGTCCGGTGGCCAGGCCAACTTCGTTCTTCTCTTCTGATTTGGTATCGCGGAATTTAATGACGCCCAGGTATTCCTGCAAGGTCTCATTTCCGACGGTCACTTGAAGCGTTTTGCCTTCTTTTACTACTTTCCGCGCCACTTTGCGGGAGACATTGGCGATTTCGCGTTCCAGATTGCGGACTCCCGCCTCGCGAGTGTAACCGCTGATGATGGTGGTTATCGCCTCATCCGTGAAGGTCAAATTTTCTGGCTTCAGCCCCGTCTGTGTGCGCTGCTTGGGAATCAGAAAGCGCTTGGCGATTTCCACTTTTTCCGGCTCGGTATATCCGGACAAGCGCAGAATCTCCATGCGGTCCTGGAGCGGTTGGGGGATGGTGTGAATCACATTGGCGGTGGTAATGAAAAATACTTTGGAAAGATCGTATTCCACATCCAGGTAGTGATCCGCGAACATGTAATTTTGTTCAGGGTCCAGCACTTCCAGCAGCGCCGCGGAAGGGTCGCCACGAAAATCCATGCTCATTTTATCCACTTCATCAAGAAGAAAAATCGGGTTAACGGTCCCGGCCTTTTTCATCATCTGCAGAATCTGCCCGGGCAGGGCGCCGATGTAAGTGCGCCGGTGGCCGCGGATTTCTGCTTCGTCGCGTACGCCGCCCAGCGAGAGGCGCACAAACTTGCGGCCCGTGGCGCGGGCGATGGAACGGCCCAATGAAGTCTTGCCGACTCCCGGAGGCCCGACAAAGCACAGGATGGAGCCTTTCGGATTCTTCACCAACTGGCGGACGGCCAAAAATTCCAGAATTCGCTCTTTAATTTTTTCGAGACCGTAGTGGTCTTCTTCAAGAATTTTTTCCGCGCGGCTAATGTCGCGGATCTCATTGGATCTTTTTTTCCAGGGCACGGCGAGAAGCCAGTCGAGATAATTCCGCGAGACGGTGGACTCCGCCGACATGGGGGGCATCATTTCAAGCCGCTTGAGCTCCGCCGTGGCTTTTTCCAGAGCATCTTTGGTCATGCCGGAAGTTTCAATCTTCTTCTTCAACTCATCGATTTCGCTCTTTTCGTTTCGCCCCAGCTCTTTCTGAATGGCCTTGATCTTTTCGTTAAGGTAATACTCCCGCTGGGCACGCTCCATCTGGCGCTTGACGCGCCCCTGGATGGTCCGATCGACATTCAGCTTTTCGATTTCAATGTCCAGGATGTCAGCCAGCCGGGTGAGCCGGTCCACGGGATCAAAAATCTCGAGCAACTCCTGGCGTTCTTCGATGCTCACGTTCAGGTTGGCGGCCACGGTGTCAGTGAACTTCCCGATTTCTTCCACTTTGATGGCGGCCAGCATCGTCTCGTAGTTAAGGCTTTGGGATAGTTTCACGTACTGCTCGAAGAGCGTGGTGACCCGCTGGACGAGTTGTTCCAGGCTGGGGGTAGTGACAGGACGGTAAGCCGCGGTCTTCACTGAAACGCGGAAGTAGCCGTCTTCGGTGGAGGTTTTCAGGATCTTGCCGCGCTCGATGCCCTCCACCAGAACCTTGATGTTTCCGTCGGGAAGCTTCAAGCTCTGGACGATGTTGGCGATGGTGCCGACTTGAAAAATATCATTCGCCTTCGGTTCATCCACAGAAGCGTCATGCTGGGTGGCCAAAAATATTTTCTTGTCGCCCGCCAGAGCGTCCTCGAGGGCGCGAATGGAGCTCTCGCGGCCCACGACGAAGGGCGTCATCATGTGAGGAAAAATCACCACGTCCCGAATGGGCATCATGGGCAGCATTCGCGTGTCGCTTTTTTCACGGCCAGAGAACATAGAGGGTTCCATCAACCTACCTTTTCCAGCAACGGGGTGGCAAATTTAATTTCGTGATTTTTAACCATTTCCTCAGTCACTACAAACTCTTGGATTGTCCGCTGGCCCGGCAGGTTGTACATCAAGTCCAGCATCAGGTCTTCCAGAATCATCCGCAGACCCCGTGCGCCCACTTTCCTTTCCAGCGCCTGAGCGGCGATGGTTTTCAGCGCATCGTCGGTGAATGTCAGCTTGACGTCCTCATAATCGAACAGCCTTTGATACTGGCGAATCAGCGCGTTCTTGGGCTGCGTCAAAATGGTGACCAGCGCTGAGGCGTCAAGATCGTTCAACACGCTGACGATGGGAAGCCGGCCGACAAATTCCGGGATAATTCCGTAGCGAATAAGATCCATCGGCTGGACCTGCTCCAAAATCTCGATGTTCCTTCTTTTTTCAGACGGGGCAGGAGTCTTGGTGACGTCGGTGTGGAAGCCCATCGTCTTCCGGCCGATTCTCCGCTCGATGATTCGTTCCAGTCCCACGAAAGCGCCGCCGCAGATAAAAAGAATATTGGTTGTATCGACCGGCGTGAACTCCTGGTGAGGGTGTTTGCGGCCGCCCTGGGGTGGAACATTGGCAATGGTTCCTTCCAGGATTTTCAGCAGCGCCTGTTGAACTCCCTCGCCTGAGACGTCGCGCGTGATGGACGGATTTTCGTCCTTCTTGGCGATCTTATCGATTTCGTCGATGTAGATAATCCCCTGTTGTGCGCGGGTCACATCATTGTTGGCGCTCAGAAGCAGTTTAAGAATAATGTTCTCGACGTCTTCGCCCACATAACCCGCTTCAGTTAGCGTGGTGGCATCCACAATGGCGAACGGAACATCAAGGAGCCGCGCCAGGGTCTGGGCCAGCAGCGTCTTACCGGTGCCCGTCGGTCCGATCAGTAAGATATTGGACTTGGTTAATTCCACCTCATTGCGAAGGCGGGTAAGCATCAGGCGCTTGTAATGGTTGTAAACGGCCACGGCCAGTTTCTTTTTGCTTTTTTCCTGTCCGATTACGTAAGAATCGAGGAACGCTTTCACCTCAGTGGGCCGCGGAAGGGGATGTTGCTGCAAGGCCGCTTGCCCCACTGAGCCATCTTCCAGCATGGTATTGCAAATGGCCACGCACTCTTCGCAGATGTAGGCGCGCACATTTTCCCCGGGTGACGCGATCAGTTTTTTAACCGCGTCCTGGGATTTATGGCAGAACGAGCAGCGTAAGCCTTCGTCTGTGCCGGTGCGTTTCAACAAGGACTCCTGAAACTACTTGTGCTTGAAGATAATCTCGTCAATGATGCCGTATTCCTTCGCTTGGTGGGCGCCCATCCAGAAATCGCGCTCCATGTCGTGCTCGACTTTTTCAATAGCCTGGCCGGTGTGTTTGGCCATAATTTCATTCAGGTTGGCCCTCACGCGCAGAATTTCGCGGGCGTGAATGTCAATATCCGTCGCCTGCCCGGAAAGCCCGCCCATGGTGGGCTGGTGAATGAGCACGCGCGAATTGGGCAGGGCGAAGCGCTTTCCCGGCGTGCCCGCTGAGAGCAGGACAGCGGCGACGCTTGCCGCCTGACCCACGCAGATGGTGGCCACGTGAGGCCGGATAAATTGCATGGTGTCGTAAATGGCCATCCCGGCCGTCACCACTCCGCCGGGCGAGTTGATGTACAACGACACATCTTTCTCCGGGTCCTCGGCTTCGAGAAACAGCAGTTGAGCCGTGACCAAGTTGGCTACATTGTCGTCAATTGGTGTGCCGATGAAAATGATATTGTCTCGCAAAAGACGCGAGTAGATATCATAAGCGCGCTCGCCACGATTGGTTTGTTCAACCACCATGGGAACCAGCGTCATATGGGGGGGATTATTTTCGCTCATTCCTGTTCTTATTCGCCGACGTTCGCCCGACGCATGGGATTACTCAATTTTCCGAGTGATTTTCGCGCTGCGATAGATTAAATCAAGAGCTTTCTGATTTCGACGGCTGGATTCAATTCTAGCCAGCATCCCATCGCGTGTCAAGCGCGTTTTCAGGGCGGCGGGGGTTTCCCGCCGTTCCTGGGCCATTTCGCGGATGATTTCATCCACTTCTTCAGCGGTCACTTCTATTTTTTCCGCCTCCGCAATCTTTTCCAGTATCAGCGACCCCTGGACTTCCCGGGTTGCGTCAGGCCGCGAATCTTCCCGGATTTTTTTCCAATCAATATCAATGGTCCTGGGATCGATGCCCTGGCTCAAAAGCTGTGACAGCGTGTTTTCCAGTTTGTGGTCCACCTGTGTTTCTACCAGCGCCTGCGGCACAGGAAAGTCGTGAGCGGCCAAAAGCTTCTCCATCAATTTTTGCTTGGTTTCCGCTTCCACGCGGTGCTGGCGGCCTTCCTTCAGATCTTCGCGAATTTTATTTCGCAATTCATCCAGAGTTGAGAATTCGCTGATCGTTTTTGCCAGGTCGTCGTCCGCCGTCGGCACCACCTTCTTTTTGATGCTTCGGACTTCCACGCGGTAATGATAAGTCTTGCCCGCCATACCTTTCTGCGGGTAATCGTCAGGGTAGGTGACGTTAAATTCGCGCACTTCCCCCGGCGCGGTGCCTCGCAGGTTCTCCGTGAAACCGGCCACCGTGCCTTTACCGCCGAGGTGCACCATGGCCTCGCGCGCTTCCACGGGACGGCTCTCCGGGTCTTTCACGTCCCGGCCATGATAACTGACGTCAAGGTAATCGTCGTCCTGCGCGGGACGGTCTGGAACTGCCTCAAAAGCCGCGGCACGCTCCCGCAATTTGTCCAGCGTCTGGTCGATATCGGCGTCGGCCACCGTAGCCGCATCTTCTCCAGCTTCCAGACCCTTGTATTCCTTTAGGTCAAACGATGGATAGACCTCAAACGTTGCCTTCACGGTCAACGGCTTGTCGTCCTCAAACTTCAGGTCATCAAAGTGCGGTTGGCCCACCACGCTCAGCTTTTGGTCCTTGACCAATGTCTCGAAAAACTTGGGCAGGAGCGTTTGCACCACCTCACTCTTTATATCGTCACGAAAGCGGTTGCGAATGAGCGACGCGGGTGCCCGCCCCGGACGAAACCCCGGAATTCGAGCCATTTTCGTGTATTGCGCCGTGACCGTATCGGCTTCACGACGCACGACGTCCACGGGAATTTCAATCACCAGTTCTTTCTTGCAGGTTTCCGCTTCCACGGCGCCTCGTTGAAAATGTTAGAAAGTGATAAGGTTGGGCGGGAAAAACCCCTTTTCTGAAATCGAGCCTGACCGCTTGGCAATGGGAAGTCTTGAATCTGACTTCAGAAGACAGCAGGCTACCTTGGCCCCATAGAAAATCCAGTATAGCACATGACATCGGAGTGTCAATGTTGGTTCGCGCTGGCGGCGCACTTCCAATTGCTCGCGGAGTAGATTCGCGCTGAAGCTTGCCCCTAGGATTCGCTTTCGCGGGAATGATCAGGGGGCGGGAATGACTTTACCGGGGTTGTCCGTGTCTCGCAAATGACGCTACCACTCATGAGGTGTCGAAGTTTAGGGAATTGACGCAAGGCATGTTAAGATAATTCTCTTGAGCCGTGCGGAGGCGGGTAAGCACCTCTTTCGCGGCTTCCGGGCGATTCCCATGGCGAGAGAGTTATTTTCGAATGCACACCGTCTCATTGAGCGTCGTCATTCCGGTATATAACGAGGCCGAAAACGTTCGGCCACTCCTCGATCGGCTGGGGACTGTGCTCGCCAGTTGGTCCGGCAAGGTTGAGATCTTATTTGTGGATGACGGCAGCACAGATCAAACAGTGGAGTTGCTGAAGCAGGCCCAGGAAAACGACTCACGCATTCGCATAGCCCGCTTTCGCCGCAACCTGGGCCAGACCGCTGCCATGGCGGCGGGTTTCCGTCTGGCGCAGGGAAGCTCGGTGGTTACGCTGGACGGCGACTTGCAGAACGACCCGGCTGATATCATGCGGCTGGTTGAATTATTGAAAGATTGGGACGCTGTTTGCGGCATCCGCGTGCAGCGCCGGGATAGTGCGTGGAAGCGGTTTTCTTCGTGCCTCGGCAACGGTTTTCGCAATTGGGCCACGGGCGATAATATTATCGATACGGGATGCACGTTGAAGGCGTATCGGAGAGAGTGTCTCGAGCGCCTGGACCTTTATCGTGGCATGCACCGTTTTTTGCCCACCCTGTTAAAGATGCGCGGATACAGGGTTACGCAGGTGCCTGTGAGCCATCATCCCCGCTTGCACGGCAAAACCAAGTATGGGACTTGGGGGCGCATGGTGAAAGGATTGGCGGACGTCTGGGCGGTGCGCTGGATGAAAAAGAACTGGCTCGATTACGAAACCGAGCTTGAATTGATCGAGAAACCTGACGAGATATCCGATGTGGCGGGCTCCCTAAGCGCGGTGAAGCGGGTGGGTGTGTAGTCGATCTTGATGACGATCCTACGTCAACCAAAATGAGTTGCGGAGTTATCCGGACATTTAATCCATTTGGCTTCCAGAAAACAAGTTGATCAAGATGGAAATTTGCGAATCCATGAATCCACTCAGGTTGAATTGACGACCGAAAACCTTCCCCCATCCCTTTCACCGGCTCCTTCGATATTTTCAACTTTTCCCGCGCGTCATCTTTTGCTTTTGATGGTGGTTGCTGCCTGTCTTTTTTTTGTGGGCCTCGGCCGCCTTCCGCTGCTCGAGCCTGACGAAGGACGCAATGCGGAAGTAGCGCGCGAGATGCTTTCGACCGGTGATTGGATCACACCCCATTTCAATTCCCTTGCTTACATGGATAAACCCGCGGTTTATTTCTGGATGGTGGCAACTTCTTTTCGGCTGGGCGGAATTTCAGAATTGACGGCGCGATTGCCCTCGGCACTCATGGCTCTCGGGACCATGGTCCTCACCTGGTTCATGGCGCGAATAATGTTTGGCGACACGGCAGGACTCCGGGCCGGAATTATCTGGGCCACGATGCCATTGGTCATTGTGTTTTCACGCATCGTCATTTTTGACATGACGCTGACGTTTCTCGTGACCCTGGCCATGGCTGCGTTTTGGCTGGACAGCTTGAGTGGTTTCAAGCGGCCCTGGCTTTGCGTTCTCATGTTTGTTGCGTGCGGCGTTGCGACCATCACCAAAGGGCCCGTGGGCTTCCTTCTGCCCCTGCTTTCGGTTCTCGCTTATCAGGCGATGGGCGGAAGATTCCGTGAATTAAAGCGATTGCGATGGGGCTTGGGTGTTGTTGTATTTCTCGCGGCAACTTTGCCCTGGTTCATTGCCGTTTCTATTCGCAATCCTGATTTTCCCAGCTACGCGCTGTGGCAGGAAAGTCTGCAGCGGTTCGCCACCGGCCATGCCCGGCGCGGCGGAAGTATTTTTTATTACCTCATTGTGTTTCTCGGCGGCCTTCTTCCCTGGAGCCTTTTCCTCGTCTTCGCAGGATGGAATAAAGTCAGGAGGTGGAAGAAGCTTCGAGATGATATCAACAAGCCCGTTCTGTATTCACTCGCGTGGGCCGCTGTAATTTTTGTTTTCTTTACCATTTCCCAATCGAAACTGCCGGCATATTTTTTGCCGGCCACCGTTCCGCTCAGTATTCTGATGGCTTGCGCGTGGGGAGAGATTGACGAGGGCGGGGCCGAGCGCCGGCCGGATTGGTTGACGGCGGGTTTTGCCGCGCTGATCGGGACGGGATTGCTGCTGGCCATCGCGGCGTGGGAATTGTTTCAGATCACGGCTGTTCGGGCGCGCGCAGCGGCGAAGATCGATCCCGCTGTCCTGGCGCTGATCAAGCCGTCACTGCTTTATACAGGACTCATCCTGGCAGCCTTGGGCATTCTCGGCCGCAATCTGGCGGAACGCCGCCCCTTGCGCGCTCCCGCGCAATTCACATTTATCATTCTGGCTCTCACGGCGCCGGCATTGTTTGTGCGATGGATTCCGGCGCTTAAAATTTATGCCACCGTTTCCAGCAGCCGCCGCCTGGCGCAGAATATTCTGGCCAGTCCAGATAAAGATTTGCCCGTTGATGGCTTTTATTACTTTCGTACCAGCCTGCCGTTTTATTTGCGCCGCCCCGTGGGGCTGCTAACGGCTGATGGGGATGAAATGACGAGCAATTACGTTGTCCTGGAATATTCCAAGACGAGACGTGCCCGGCCCCTGGTTTCATCCAAGGAAGGTCGCGACAATTCACTGCCTTCGAGCCTCCAACACGCATCGCCGTTTAATGGCGTGTTGATGGACGAGGCGGATTTCCTTCAGCGGACGCGCAATTCGCCGCTGGGCACGCTGGTGCTCGTGCGGAACAATCAAGTGGAGCTTTTCATGAATACCGTCTCAAATGAAAATTCGCCGCAGGGGATGTGGAGCAACTGGCAGGACTCGGTGTGGAAGATCCCGGCTTTAACTGTTCAATCGCCCGGGCAAAAGTAACGGGCCCGGATCATACCCAGTGAGTGGCGCCTGGCAACCCGATCCCTGTAATCTGTTCCCTGTAACCATATCTTATGTGTGGTATTTGCGGAATTCTAAACTTGGCGCTCGAACCTGCGGCCCATCGCGATCGAATTGATCGGATGTCTGAGCGGCTGAAGCATCGCGGCCCGGACAGCAGCGGCAAGTTCGAGTTGGCCCACCTCGCGCTGGGTTTCCGACGGTTGAGCATCATCGACCTTGAGACCGGCAACCAGCCATTATCCAACGAGGCCGGCGACGTTACGCTGGTTTTTAACGGCGAAATCTACAATTACCGCGAGTTGCGCCGGGGCCTCGCGGACCGCGGTCATGTTTTCAAAACCCAATCGGATAGCGAAGTAATCGCGCATCTTTACGAAGAGCAGGGAACGGATTTTGTGCGAGAGCTCAACGGCATGTTTGCCATTGCGCTTTGGGATGACCGCGCCAAGCGGCTGGTTTTGGCGCGCGACCGCGCGGGAGAGAAGCCGCTCTATTACTGGCGGAGCGGCCGCATGCTGGTGTTTGGCTCGGAAATCAAGGCACTCATGGAATATCCCGGCATCAGCCGCGACCTCGACACTGAAGCCGTAACGCAGTATTTTTTTTACGGATATTTTCCCACGCCGCGAAGCGTGTTTGCAGAAATCCAAAAACTTCCCGCCGCGCATTGCCTGATTGCGGAGGGCGGCGACATTCGCATTGAAGGTTACTGGCGCATGCAGGATTACCTGCGAACCCCGGGTCTGCCCGCAGTAACGAAAAGTGAAGAGCAACAGTTGGAGGAAGAATTGCGCCATCGCCTGCGTGAAGCGGCCACCTCGCGCCTGGTCAGCGATGTCCCCCTGGGCGTTTTCCTGAGCGGGGGAGTCGATTCTTCAACCCTCGTTGCCCTGATGAGTGAGCTGTCGCCGGGCAACGTGAATACGTTTTCTGTGGCCTTCCCGGAGAAAACGTTCAACGAAGAGCCTTACTCGAAACTGGTAGCCGACCATTTCCACACCCGGCATCACGTGGTGCGCGCTGACGAGGCGGACATGCGTGACGCGTTCCACACGCTCGCCGATCACCTGGATGAGCCCGTGGCCGATCCCGCGGTGATTCCCACTTTTCTTCTCTCCCGTTTCGCGCGCAACGAAATTAAAGTGGCGCTGAGCGGGGAAGGCAGCGACGAGCTTTTTGGCGGTTACCCCACTTATTTGGGGGCGCGCCTGGCAGAATACTACCTTCGCCTCCCCCTTTTCCTCCGCCGGCAATTCTTCGGCAGGCTGAAAAACTTTCTTCCTGTCTCATCAACTGCCGTGCCGAAAGGTCTGTTCTTGCGGCGCTTTCTTTCCCACGCTGAAAAAGATCCCGCCGAGCGGCACGAGATTTGGTTTGGAATGTTTTCACCGGCCGAGCTCGATCAACTTTTCGCGCCAGGCTGGAAGGGGCCGGAGCCCGCGAGTTCCAAGATATTTGCGCCGCTGGCGCGCGTTCTGGAAGACACGCGCTTTGATGCAACGCTGGCGGAAATGCTCTATCTCGATTTTCGCCTCTACCTTGAAGACAACCTTCTGGTCAAAATTGATCGTGCCAGCATGGCGTGCTCGCTCGAACTGCGCACCCCGTTTCTCGACCATCGCCTGGTGGAATTTGCCGCCGGCCTGCCGGCCTCGCTCAAGGTGCGGCGCTTCGAACTTAAATATCTCCTCAAACGCGCAGTGGAGAAGTGGCTGCCGCACAAAATAGTTTATCGGCAGAAGCGTGGCTTTTCTGTTCCCATTTCCCGCTGGATGAGAAAAGAGCTGCGTCCGTGGCTTGATGAAACGCTGGGCGAAGATAAGCTGAAACGCGAAGGTCTGTTTAACGCGCCTTTTGTGCGCCGGTTGCTCGTCGAACACTGGGCGGGTCGCGCCGACCACCGGAAGACACTTTGGACTTTATTTAATTTCCAGCTTTGGTTCGACCGGTGGGGGAAGTGATTTTCGATTGCGACTTTCGATTGAAGATTGAATCGACCTGCCGGATGGAGCGTCGCGGAATTCGAGAATGACGTTGAAACCGAACAAAAACAATCAACCATCGGCAATCGACAATCGAAAATCTTCTCCGCCAGGGCGCGGAGCGTTTCGCGCTGACGAATGGGCAATAGTTCAGAAATATAAAACTCCGCGGCAGGTTCAAAAGTTTCTCCGCGCGCTCCCCTACAACTGGGAAAAAAAGGGCGAGACGCTGCGCACTTTCCGGAAAGTGATCCAGCACCATACTGCCCACTGCCTGGAAGCGGTTCTCACCGCCGCCACCATTCTTGAACAGCACGGATACCCGCCGACGGTACTTGATATTGAATCCCAGGACAACCTGGACCACGTCCTGTTTATTTTTAAATATCGAGGGCGATTTGGAACGGTGGCACGTTCGCGCGATGCCGGGCTGCACGGCCGCAGGCCTGTGTTTCGAACCATCCGGGACTTGGTGATGAGCTACGCCGACCCTTTTGTTGACGGTTCGGGGCGGCTCGTCGGCTATGGCGTGGCGGATTTGCGCGCTCTGGTGAAAGCCGATTGGAGATTTTCAGAGAAGAATGTCTGGGCGGTTGAGCGGGCCCTCATTAAAATGCCGCATAAGAAAATCAGAACCTCCGACCGTCGTTACCGGGCGATGCTGGACAGGTTTCACGACTTCCGGAAAAAGTTTCCTGACCGGCCTGTTACTTTTTATTCGAATCGACATCAATGGATGTGAAGAAAATAAGCAAACCTCTCCCTAATTATGGCTTCCAATTTCCATCACCTACGGTTTCTGTTCCAGTGCATCAACCAGCAGGGAAGCCTTGCGCGCAAGATTGAAGGCGCGCTGCTGATCGCCGCTTTTGAGCGCCCGGTCTGACTGGGCAATAAACACTCGCGCCCCGTTCAGCGTCCTCCTGTCGACGCTGGCCATCTGTGTCCTTTCCAGTACGGCAATTCTTGCTTTAACGTTTTGCTGCAATTGCAAAACTTTATTTTGCAATTCCGTCTGCTGCTGGATACTTTCGCGAGGTTGGAGGGCGGGCACTGGCGGCGCCAAATGGTCGGCATTTTCGGGCGCGGGTTGGGCTTCCACCGGGGTTTCAGAGGGCAGGGCGCGACGGCGCGGCCGCGCCGCGGGTTTCTGGTTTTTTGACTCTTGCGGTGTAACCTCGACGGCGGGCTCCGGCGGTTCCGGGGGCGCGGGCTCCTCAATCACCAGATTCCCACTCGATTCCGGGCGGGGAATTGCGACCTCGGGCGCTGGTGAAGGAACATAGACCACTCGAGGGGTGGTTTGCCGGTTTGGGCACCCACAAAGGAAAAGCGCCAGACTCACCGAAGAGAGTAAGGTTTCGCGTCTCACGATGGCATTGATTGTATCATCGAATGTATCATCGATTGTATCACCGGGTGCGAGATTGGAAGGATTCCGGTTGCGCCTGGTATTCTCACCTTGGCAGAACGATTCGAAATGTTGTCCCCCGGTTGACCTCGGTTGAAAAATCGATGTGGCCGTTGTGGAGCTGGATGATTCGGAAGGCCATGGCCAAACCCACGCCCGTGCCGCCGGGCTTGGTGGTGAAATAAAGAGTGAATATTTTTTCGCGAACTTCGGGCGGAATGCCCGTCCCGTGGTCGGCAATTTCCAGAGTCACCTGCTGGGGTGAAGCCTGTGAAGAAACGCGCAACTCACCGCCCGATGGCATGGCCTGGCACCCATTTAAAATCAAATTGAGAAGTGCCTGTTTCATCAGGTCGTGATCAACCTGGACGGCGGGGAGATTTCCATTCGGCGAGAGAATTAGTCGAACGTTGTTTTGTCGCGCCTGGGGTTGGGCCAGGGTGAACACCTCATTCATCAGACTTGCCAGGTCAGTGGGAACCAGGTGCAATTCCACCGGCCGGGTAAAGTCGAGGAAAGTTTTCACCACGCGGTCGAGCCGCCGGATTTCATCGTTAAGGACTTCCAATTGTGGTTTGACCAGTTCGTTGTCGCCGCGGAGTTTTGTCTTCAGGATTTCCAGCGCCAGCATCATCGCGTTCAGCGGGTTTTTTACCTCATGGGCCACGCCGGAGGTCAATCGCCCGATGGCTTTCAGCTTGGCGGCGATTTCCAATTGGTCTTCAAGCTGGGCGCGCGAGCTTGCATCCCGAAGCGTCACGAGGCTGGCCACGGGTTCGCCCTGCTCTTCGACGAATTGAATGCTGACCTCAATGTGTTGAGTCTCACCCTCTGAAGGCAGCTCAACCAACTGCCAGGGCTGTGAATGGCGCTCGCGGAAGGCTTCCTTTAAATAGAGATCCAGCGGATGTTCAGTAGTGAATAGCTCCGCCGCGTGCCGATGCACCAACTGCTCCGTCGGGCGCTGAAGAAAGCGCGCGGCCACTGGAGTGGCTACCACCAGCCGGTCGTGGAGGTCAAAAAGCAGCAGGCCGTCAGTTAGCTTGGAAAAAAGATGATCCATGTTTTCCTGCAGTGCAACGAACGCCGCCTTCTCTCCCCGAATCTGTTCTCCCAATAAATTTAATTTGGAAGAAAGGATGCCCCATTCGTCTTTCCGCCGGATCCGGAGATTCTCTGAGTACTCGCCACGCGTCATTTGATCCAGGTTCTGCGAAATAGTCTGGAGCGGGCGCAGCAGGCGGAATGAGAGGATGGCTGCCGTCACGGTAGCCAGGAAAATAGCCAGAAGGGCAATCGTTAACGCCTGGCGCAACTCTGGAGTTATCCGGTCTCGAACAAAGAGTGTGGAAACCCCCACGCGCACATCGCCCAGTGGCTGGCCGCCCAATTCCAGGGGAAGTACGATCTCGTAAACTTGCTCGGGTCCATAGATCACGCGCAACTGGCGAATCAACCCGGAGCGCATCAAATCATCGTAAGGCCGCGCGGGTGAAAAATGGCGGCCGATTTCGTCAGGGTCAGTGTGGAGCAGCGCATTCAAACTCGCATCCGTGATGGTGACATAAAGAATTTGCGGTGAATAACCAACCACTGAATCCATCAAGGAAGCCAGACCTGCGTTGGTAGTGAGTTCTCCCTGAACGAAGTTTCTGAGATCCTGGGGGTCGGTTGGGTTGGCGCCCGCCGGCATGCGGCTTTGGGCGAGAACGTTGCGCGCCTGATTGTAGACTTCGTCTGCGACAAAGGTTCCGGATCTTTTGATTTCAGTGAGAGATTGTCGAGTCAGGTTGGAAATGTAGAGTGTTGACGTGGCGAGGACCACCAGCAACACCAGAAAGGATATGAGTACAGTGAGCTTACTTTTGAGACTGACTCTCATATTCCTTCAACTTGTTATGAAGGGTTTTCAGACTGATTCCCAACATTTCCGCCGCGCGAGTCTTGTTGTTTTGCGTCGCGGTGAGTGTTTCAAAAATCAGGCGCTGTTCGGCTTCAGACACGGTGAGCCCGGGGCGAAGGCGCAGCCCGTCATCTGCGCCGCCAGTCTGGACAGGCCGGCTCAACTGAGGCGAAAAATCCTTCTTGCCTAAAACTTCGCCGGGGTTGGTCACCACCGCGCGCTCCAGCATGTTGCGCAGCTCCCTCACGTTGCCGGGCCACGCGTAAGCGCGGAACATTTCAAGCACTTCGTCGTCCACGCGTTTCACTTTGGAGTTGTGCTTGCGGCTTAAATCATCCAAAAGAGCTGTAGTCAAATCTTCCAAGTCTTCCGGATGGTCGCGCAAGGGTGGCATGGCAATCTGCACCACGTTCAAGCGGAAATAGAGGTCGCCGCGCATTTGCCCCTTGGCCACGGCTTCCTCGGGCATCTTGTTGGTTGAGGCCAGGACGCGAACGTCAATGGAGATTTCGCTTTTGCTGCCCAGCCGGCGCACTTTGGAATCCTCCAGCACACGAAGAAGTTTGGCCTGGGTGCCGATGGGCATCTCTCCAATTTCATCCAGCAGCAAAGTTCCTCCGTTGGCCAATTCGAAGCAGCCCAGGCGGCGCTCGACAGCGCCGGTAAACGCGCCCTTTTCATGACCAAAAATCTCACTCTCCATCAAAGTTTCAGGAATTGCCGCGCAGTTCACCGCCACAAATGGTTTGGGTTTTCGGGGACTCAATTCGTGCAGCGTCCGCGCCACCAGTTCTTTGCCGGTCCCGCTTTCCCCCGTGATGAGCACAGAGGCGCGCGAGGGAGCCACCATCGCGATGAGTGACATGACCTCCTGCATTTTTGCGGACCGACCCACCAGGGTGCCGAGCAACCCCATCGACCTCAGCTTGCGATGGGCAATCTCCAAGCTCTGTTTGTTCTCATTTCTTTCCAAACAATTTCGCAACTCGATCCGCAAGCGCTTGGCGTCCACCGGCTTTTCCAGAAAGTTGTAAGCCCCGAGCTTGGTCGCTTCCACAGCCTCTTCAATGGTGCCCTGGCCGGTCAGAATAATGAAACTCGCGGCAGGATTTTCTTCGTGCAGCCGTTTGAGCAGATCCATCCCTCCCATGCGCGGCATGCGGAGGTCGGAAATCACCACCTCAGGATTAAAGGCGGCAATCTTCTCAAGCGCTTCTTCGCCATCAGCGGCCATTTCCGTTTGGTAGCCCCAGCCGGTAAGCAATTCTGCCAGCCCGGTCCGCTCGTTGACCTCGTCATCAACCACCAAAATTTTGGCGCTCAAAGTCATTCCAAAATTCCCCCGCCCGAACTCATATATCTTACACTGCTTTGGGCCGCTAATGAATCAGTCGCAAAATCTTCCGCCGCCTTTGTTTTTTTTCAATCCCCACGCGCTCGTTTGTCCATCCGTCACTCTCCGGCGCATGTTGTATAATGTGTTATCATCTTTTGGGTTGGATGTTTATGGCTATCAAAGTTTTGATCGTTGACGATGAGCAATCGGCGCGCGACCTGTGCGTGGAGATTCTTCATCGAATGGGCTTCCAGACGGAAACCGCGGAGTCCGGGGCGCGGGCTCTGGAGGTGATGGAGCGCGAGCCGGTGGATATTGTTCTTAGCGATGTCCGCATGCCCGGGCTGAGCGGCATCGAGCTGTTGAAAATCATCCGGCAAAAATATCCTGAAACCGACGTCGTGATGATGACGGGTTTTGGAACCATCCAGGCTTCGGTGGAAGCCATCAAGCTGGGCGCCTACGATTATCTGACCAAGCCCTTCAA
>DASYXZ010000043.1:0-3304 GCA_035934315.1 Terriglobia bacterium
CGGACGAGTTGGTCTTCTGGCGATGATCCGATTGTCGCTGCCTGCGTGATGAGGACTTCTGGTCGCAGGCTGGACCGCAGTGCGGCCGGCCCATCAATCGACCTTGAAATTGTTCAGGAACTTAAGCGGGCATGGCTTGGAGATTGGTTTGCCCAACGTCTGCCGTCTCTGGAGCTTGTGCGGTTGTTATGAAGGTCTTCGGATGTAGGAGACGCCGTAGAGGGTCAAGCCACTTCCCGGGTCATTTTGGACGCGGACAACATTGCCGGCAAGGAAAATGTTGCCGCCCCCTGGCGTGTAGGGAATCGCGACTTCGATTTTCACGCCTTTAAGATATTGCCGGGTGCTTTCAAAGCATAGGCCGCCCCGCGAAGCATTCCTGCTTCTGGTGATATCCTCACGACCCTCGGCGCTGCGGACACATACGGGGACACGCACATCGCGGCGGCGTTCGCGGCGCAGGTCTGCGGTTCGCGCAGGGGCTCGGACTGGGACAGAAGGTGGTGAAGGTTCAACCGCGCCGCCCTCCACTGACGATTTTTTCCACACCGTATAGTCCGTACAGCGCTTGCAATGTCGGGCCAGACTTTGGTTTTCTTCCAGGACTTCAAGCTCTGACTCATCAAGGTAAGTCAATTCGCGGATGTGGCAACCGCCACACTCCAGGACGACGCGACCCACTGCGTCATCGCCCTCTCCCAAGGGGGGAAACTCAATTTTCCAGATGTTTACTTCCGGGTCGAGGAAAGCGACGCCGTAATAGTAACTCTCCTCAGTCTTCCCGATTTGTCCCACCACTCGGGCATCTGCTTCCCTGCGGGTAAGGATGCAGCGGATGCTGATCTCCTGGTGAGGAGCGAGTTTGCGAGCCAGCAGTATTTTAGCCCCCTGACGGCTTACTAGAATCGTCTTGCCCTCCATCACAAAGACGGAGCCCATGGCGTCCGTACCGGCCACGGTAATGGGCAACTCCAGAGAGATGCGATCACTCCGCCGAGCTTTAATTTCTTCCATAGTCCTGCATCCTTAAAATATTCAAATTACACTGCAACGCCTCGCCGCAGGGCTTATCGGAGAATTTTTTCCAGCCCATGGGTTCCGAAAAATAGTACCATCAATTTAGGTATTATATCCTGCTTAACTTAATGTTGCCCGCATGCTGTACTGTAGCCTACATAAGATATTAAATCAAACTCCTTGCAACTTCCGTCCGTCAGAATATTCGAACGGGAAACGAATCAGGATCTGATTGAGGCGCTCCTGTGTAGTAGAAGTGTTTGCAGGCCGGCCCATCGCTATCGCAAGGCGGGCAGGTGGGCGTCAATAAACCTGCGCAGTCGCTCACGCTCCGCTGGGCCGAGCTTCTCAAACGTCAGACCGACCAGGCCAGGGATTTCGAGACGAATAACGCGCGCGAAGCCGTGAAAAATCGGCTCATCTTTCACCAGTTGAAAGTGTAATTCCATGATGTCGCCGTATTTGAGGCCCCAGCTCATTTCGAGCAACATGCCCACAACACTTAAATTCACACTGGTGGCCTTCAGTCGTTGCATACCATAAATGCAGTTCACAGCGGTGCGGTATGCGAGGCGGCGATTTTTCCGTCGATCCGCCATGAGTTTTCGTTTAAGCTCCTGCAAGTGGGGCAACAGATCGTCGGCCCTCGAGGGTTTGGCTATTACTGAGACGCCGGCGGACTCATCACTCTTATCAAATTTTTCGCGGTATTGAGACAATATCAGAACTATGGGAGTGAGGCTATTGAAGGCTGACAAACGAATGAGCCGCGTAAATCCCTGCCGTGAAAAATTGGGGACAGAGGGGTCAATGAAGATAGCCTCAAAGCGATCCTCACGGACGCAGCGCCCTCCCTCCTCGGGAGTCTCCACCGCAGTTAGTTCCGCTCCAACGGTACGCGCCGCTTCCTTGAACACCCGCGTCGTCTGAGAAACCTGATTGATCAATAGAACTCGAAATTTGCCGCGAATAGGCGTACTCCAATCGGCCCCGGAGTGCGGCCCTGTATTTAAATCGAGGAGTTACATGACAAAACTTCCCCAGCCGCTAATGCGCCTCTCGTTTTCTCCGCGACGTCAGACCGGGCCGCCCGGCGGGCGCCTCTTAATCATTATACATCGGCTGACATCCGCAGGTTGTGCTTTTCGGCGGCCGCTCCAGAGGTGGGGCAAGGGTCTAGGCTATCGATCGAAAATTTGTTGCCAAAGTGGAAGTCCTTGGTATAGAGTTATTCGGACATTCAAAAATTCTGCGATGTGAGAAAACCGCAATGGGATCTGACAAGCGTCGGTCTGATCGGCTTATGTTGACTATCCCGCTGGTCTTGAGCGGGCTCGATTTGAAAGGCGCCGGATTTAAGGAAGATGCGCGCACCATCACGCTGAACCGGCATGGAGCCCGTATCATGACTCTCCGGTTGCTCTCCAGCGGTCAAACCGTACGCCTTACCAACCTGGTCAGCCGTCGTGAAGCGGATTTCCGTGTTGTAGGTCCGCTCTCTCCTCACTCCGAAAAGGGGGGCGAATGGGGAGTAGAATGCATTGATGGGCAGCAACAGAATATTTGGGGCATAAGATTTCCCCCGCCTCCAGTGGGCCAAGAACCGGAATCAGCTGCTCTGCTTGAGTGCCGGAATTGCCATACCGTTGCCCTGCTTCGATTGTCGCTGGTGGAAGTAGAGGTGTTAGGTACGTCGGGTCTGCTGACCAAGGTCTGCGAAAATTGTAAGGCAAATACGCCCTGGGGCTATGCCGAGAAGCAAGTGGCCATGGGCGCCCCCCCGGAAGAAGCGGCAATGATGGCAGAGGCGGGAGTCGGCGCCGCACCCTCCAAAGGCACTGACCTGCGCCGCCATCGGCGAGTAGCCTTGCAACTTCCCGTCCTGATTCGGGATTACTCCGGTAAATTTGAGCTGACCAAAAGCGAAAACGTTTCCAAGGGCGGTTTCTGTTTCGCCAGCGAGAAAGACTTCCATGTTGGCGAAGGAGTGATGGTTGCCTGCCCTTATAGTGGTTCGGATCAGAGCCTCGAAGTGAGCGCCAAGATCGTCCGGCGGCAGAGCATCGAGGGAGTCAACCGCAAGATTTATGGCGTCCGCTACAACGAGAAGACCCGTTGATATTCAGCAAAGTAAGTCGCTTGTCTTCCTTCGCAGTTTTACTGATCCCTTCTCAACTTAAATCCCCTTCCCGTGTTTTCACTCATTCGTCAATCCTGATCGTAATTACGTTCCTTGGGCCGATCTTCACGCCAGCCGCCGGCGCAAATGCCAGATAGTTATCCACCG
>DASYXZ010000060.1:0-16208 GCA_035934315.1 Terriglobia bacterium
TTCCGGGCCCATTATTGCGCGAACTTGAATCCAAATCCAGAAAATGTTGGAGGAGAATCGCCAGGCGTTTGTGGAGTCCGGAATTCAATCCCAGGCATCGTCGGCTGGCCGAAAAAAACCACCTATCGGCCAAATACTACCGCTGCGAAGGAGAAGCCTTTCGCCAGCCAATCAGCCATCCGGCTAAGCCCAAGAAAATACAGCAGATATAATTATACAAAGAATTTTAAAGTTTGGTAATCGGCTTGCTCTATGCAGGATGGCTCCAGACTCAGGAACTTCTGGAGTACAGATGCTTAAGGGGTGCGCCATGAAAAACAAACTTTTTATTTCGGCCTTAATAATCACTTCACTTTCATTCTTCGCTCCGCAAATTCTGCGGACGCAGGAACAGCCGCCGCAAGACGGCGGGGGGTATCAGCCGGATCAGTCGTCAACGGATGCCGGGCAGGCGCAACCGGACCAGGCCGCGCCGGGCGTGGCGCGCGTCAGCATCATTCAAGGTCAGGTTTCCACAACCAATGGCGATGCGGGGGAGTGGGTAGCCTCTACGGTGAATGCTCCGTTGCAGCAGGGCGACAAGATTTCAACTGGCGACAACTCACGCACTGAGGTCCAATTGGATTACGCCAACGTTCTTCGTCTCGACCAGCAAAGCCAGGCGAATATCGCAGACCTCACGCGCTCACGCATCCAACTGCAGCTTGCCCAGGGAAACGCCAACTACGATGTCCTGAAGGGGAGCCAGGCGGATGTTGAAATTGACACGCCCAACGTCGCAGTCCATCCCAATAGGGAAGGCAGGTATCGCATATACGTCGATCCGAATTCCGGGCAGACTGTGGTGACGGTTCGCAAAGGACAGGCGGACGTCTCCACACCCCAGGGCTCAACGACTGTAAAGCAGGGGCAATCGATTACCGTTGAGGGAACTGACAACCCGCAATATCAGGTGAATGAAGCGCCGGGGCGCGATCAGTGGGATGAATGGAACCAGAAGCGCGACAGCGAAATTCTTAACGCGCAAAGCTGGAATCACACCGATAAGTATTACACCGGCACGGAGGATTTGGACCGTTACGGCCAATGGAATAATGTGGACGGTTATGGGCAAGTCTGGACGCCCGACGCTGGCGCTGACTGGGCCCCTTATCAAGACGGCCGATGGGAGTGGCAGCCGTATTATGGATGGACTTGGGTTTCCTATGAGCCGTGGGGCTGGGCTCCGTATCACTATGGCCGTTGGTTTTATTATGGAAGCTCGTGGAATTGGTGGCCGGGTCCCGTTGATTATGACGATTACTATCCCATCTGGTCGCCGGCCTACGTATCGTTCTTTGGATTTGGCGGAGACGGATTTTCGGTTGGAGTGGGTTTCGGTTCGATCGGGTGGTGCCCGCTGGGCCCGTTTGATAACTACTACCCATGGTACGGACCAGGGTTCCATAATTCCTACACGGCAGTGAACATCACGACCATTAACAACTTCGGCGGGCGTCGGCTGGTCCGGCCCATGGCAGCCTTGGCGAGCGGCGGACGCTATCCGAGAATCTCCAACATTCAGTCGGCATATACCAATTCCAATGTCCGCCGGGGCATCACCACTGTTTCGGCCCGGGACTTTGGCAATGGACGCGTTCCGCGAAACACCAGGCCCATCAGTGCTTCAACATTGCGTGGCGGACGTCTGGTGCAGGGATCGCTCCCCGTGGCGCCCACGCGCCAGAGTCTGAGTCCGACGGGCCGCATAGTGGCTCGTCCAAACTTACCCGCTCGCGCCCAGACATTCTTTAGCAGGAATCAGGCAGCGGGTGGTTTCGGCAGGAATCAATCGACCACTGGAGCGCAAACATTTTCTGGTCGCGGGTCGGTTAATCGTGGCGGCCAACTCGCAACTCAAACAAATGCCGGGTCAAACGTTCGCTCAGGATGGCAGCGGTTTGGCCAGGCTGCGCCGTCACGGAACGCGCAGCCAAACTTTGGTGGCAGGCCTGTGGCTGGAGGGGGAATCGCGCAAAATAATCGGACAATGGCTCCCGCGCGGGGAGCGGCTCCATCAGCTCAGAGGTTCCCGGCGCCCGTGCAGAACCAGCGCTCTGGCTGGCAGCGTTTCGGAGCAGGGAACTCCCAGGGAGGGGCCAGCCAAGCGCCGCAGACCGTGCGCCCAAGCCCGCGGTCGTATCAGAATATGCCGCGGCAGGCTGCTCCCAACGTGCGCCCGGCGCCATCGAGCGGTTGGCAACGATTCAACACGCCGCAGAGCGTGCGTCCCAACCCGCAGTCCTACCAGAATATGCCGCGTCAGGCTGCTCCCAACGTGCGTCAAACGCCGTCGAGCGGTTGGCACGGATTCAGCCAGCCCGCGCAGCCAAGCCAGGGCAGGTCTTACACCTACTCGGCGCCGCGCGCGCAACCTGCGCCCCGGTCTTATTACCGGCCGCCGGTCAGCATGAACAAACCCATCGTTACTGAGCGTGCTCCGCAGGGATACTATGGAGGCGGCGGAGGCAATCGCGGAGGTGGGTATTACGGTGGGGGCTACAGTGGCGGTGGTCGCAGCGCGCCGTCCGGCGGCGGGTACTCTCGCGGTGGCGGGTCGTACGGTGGTGGCTATAGTGGCGGTGGCAATCGCGGCGGAGGTGGCGGCGGTGTTGTTCGAAGCGCGCCGTCCGGCGGCGGTGGCAATCGCGGTGGTGGTGGCGGCAACCGCGGCGGCCAGTCCAACTATCACGGCAAGCGCTAACACTGCCTTTCAGAAAAATTCATAGGCGAGGCGCAACGGGCGTCTCGCCTTTTTGTTTTCTTTTCCCGCGCTGCGCGAATATCAGTTTACTCGTGTAGAATACCTGCCATGCCCGCGCCAAAAAATCTAATGGGCAAAACTACCGCTCCCATCGAAGAAGTCCTCCTCATAGTTCGAGGCGAGCACTCCGATCCATTTCATGTCCTCGGCGCCCATCCCATCAAGGTGGCAGGCCAGCCGGCGATTGCTGTGCGCGCATTTTTGCCCCAGGCCGCCCAAGTCTGGGCCATTCGAAAATCAAGCGGCGCTTCGCAAATTTTTCCGCTCGAGCGGATTCAGCTTGACGGTTTTTTCGAAGTCGTGGTTCCCGGCGCGACTCAAGTGTTTCCTTATCGATTGCGCGTTAAAACTTCCGCAGGCGTCGAGTATGAGATGGAAGATCCCTACCGTTTTCCGCCCGTTCTCTCTGATTTTGACCTGCATTTGATGGGCGAAGGAACACATTACAAGAAATACGAAAAACTGGGCGCGCATTTGACGGAGATGGAAGGCGTGCCGGGCGTGGCGTTTGGTGTTTGGGCGCCCAATGCGCGGCGCGTGAGCGTGGTGGGCGATTTCAATCAGTGGGACGGCCGCCGCCATCCCATGCGCATTCGCGGCGGCACGGGGATCTGGGAACTTTTCATTCCCGGACTCAAGCAAGGCGAAGTTTACAAATATGAAATAAAGTCGAACCCGTCCGGCTCCATCGGCCTTAAAGCCGACCCTTATGCGTTTTATTCCGAGCTGCGACCGAAGACCGCTTCCGTGGTCCACAACATCAACGGCTACACCTGGCACGATGAGGAATGGATGGCCACACGCTCCCGGCGCCAGGACCTCGATGCTCCGATTTCAATCTACGAGGTTCATCTCGGCTCGTGGCGGCGCGTGCCGGAAGAAAACAATCGAATGCTCACCTATCGTGAGCTTGCCGATCAGTTGGTGGAGTATGCCCTGAAAATGGGCTACACGCATCTGGAATTGATGCCGGTGATGGAGCACCCGCTGGATGAATCGTGGGGATACCAGAGCACCGGATATTTCGCTCCCACCAGCCGGCATGGCGAGCCGGAAGACTTCATGTATTTTGTGGATCGGTGCCACCAGAATAATCTGGGCGTGATTCTGGATTGGGTGCCGGCGCATTTTCCCAGTGACGCGCACGGACTGGCCATGTTCGATGGCACGAACCTCTATGATCACGAAGACCCGCGCCGGGGTGAACACAAAGACTGGGGCACCAGGATTTTTAATTTCGCCCGCAATGAGGTTCGGAATTTCCTCTGGTCGAGCGCCCTCTTCTGGCTGGAAAAATATCATGCCGACGGCTTGCGCGTGGATGCCGTGGCCTCCATGCTCTACCTTGACTATTCACGCAAAGCGGGCGAGTGGATTCCCAACCAGTACGGCGGCCACGAAGATCTTGACGCGGTGGACTTCATTAAAAAGTTCAACGAACTTGCCCACGCCCGGCATCCGGGCGTGCTGACCATTGCGGAGGAGTCCACCGCCTGGCCCGGCGTTTCCCGGCCCACGTACCTCGGCGGCCTCGGGTTCAGCTTGAAGTGGAATCTGGGATGGATGCATGACACGCTGCTTTATTTTTCCAAGGAGCCGATCCACAGACGGTTTCACCACAACAACCTTACTTTTTCTTTGCTTTACGCCTTCACTGAGAATTTCGCGCTTGTGCTGTCTCATGACGAAGTCGTGCACGGGAAGCGAGCGCTGCTGGACAAAATGCCCGGTGACGTTTGGCAGCGGTTCGCCAACTTGCGAATGCTTTTTGCATATATGTGCGGACATCCGGGAAAAAAACTGGTGTTTATGGGCGGGGAGTTCGGGCAGTGGAGAGAATGGAATGCCACCCAGAGTCTTGACTGGCACCTGCTCAAGGAAGAAACTCACCGAAAATTGCAGGAACTCGCTGCGGACCTGAACCGGCTCTATCGGGAGGAACCCGCGCTCCACCAAGTCGATTTCGATTACACCGGCTTCGATTGGATTGACTGTAATGACGCTGATAATTCCGTGTTGGCGTTCCTGCGGCGCGCGCGTAACCCGGCGCATTACGTGGTGCTCGTCTGCAATTTCACTCCCGTCCCCCGCTATAACTACCGCGTTGGAGTTCCGGAGAGTTGCTTTTACAAGGAACTCTTGAATACGGACGACTGGAAATATGGGGGGAGCGGCGTAGTCAACTCGCCCGGTCGAAACGCCATTCCCCAGCCCTGGCATAACCAGCCGTGCTCGCTCGAGATCACTCTGCCACCGCTGGGGGTTGTGATTCTGAAATCAGAACGGCCAGAGTAGGGAACAGAGCCAGAAGTCATGAGTCGGGAAATGAACCCTGTGATACACTAAAACTATCATGCCGATGCGACTGACGGATACAAATCCAGAGACAGAGAAAGTGCAGGTGGAGCTGCTCCGGGCAATGTCACCAGCTCAAAAATTCCGGCTTTTGAATGATCTCATACTGACAGGCCGAAAGCTGAGTTTGTCCGGGCTTCACGCCCGCTTTCCCGAAGCCAGCCCGGAGGAATTGCGCCGACGGCTTTCATCTTTAATTCTCGGCCCAGAGCTCGCGTGCAAAGTTTATGGGCCCGAACCAGAACCACCGACCCTTCGGTAACTCCATGGACACCTTTCAGATTCTCCAGAGGGTAAGTTCAATCCTGGAAAATTTGGACATTCCTTTCATGCTGGTGGGGTCTTTTGCCAGTACCTTCCATGGGCGCACCCGATTTACTCAGGATGCAGACCTTATCGTGAAGATGAGCAAAAATCAAATTGAGGGTTTCGTGCAAGCTTTCTCGGGTGAGTTTTATGTTGACCGCGGCCTGATCGAGCAAGCCTTTGCAAATGAAACTTCATTCAACATCATTCATTTTCAATCGACATTCAAAGTGGACTTCTTCATCCTATCGAGGAACAGCTTCCATAGAGAGGAGTTCTCTCGCCGAGCGAAGCAACAGCTAGACCCAGAAACAGGATTCGCCGCATACCTCCAGACTCCGGAGGATTCAATGCTTTCTAAGCTGAAATGGTACCAGCAAGGCGGTGAAATTTCCGAAAACCAATGGAAGGATGTAATTAGCATCCTGAAAGCACAAGCGGGGCGCCTGGACATCAATTACCTGGAAAAATGGGCGGCGGAACTTGAGATCTCCGATCTCTTGGAACGAGCGCGCGAAGTAGTAGGAACCTAGTTTAACTTTAAAACCTATATCCCGCTCCATCCGCTGATTTCTCACACCCCCAGCACCAACCGGTCCACACGCTGGCTCACGTCGCGTAGATACGCCTCATCGCCGCCATCGAGTTCTGTGGTTGCGTAGCCGCTGTATCCGATTTCCGCAAATGCTTTGCGAACTTCCGGCCAGTTGATGCTGCCTTCGCCAAGGTTCACCCACTTATTGCCCTCGCGTTTAAAATCTTTCAGGTGGACTTCCACAATGCGTTTGCCCAAGGTTCGAATCCAATCCTGCGGATAGCCGTAAAGCACCACGTTGCCCACGTCGAACCACGCCTTGATCCAGGGACTTTTGAATTCGTCGATGTAAGTGGCAAATTCCAGCGGGCTCAAAAGAAATTTATTCCAGACTTCTTCGAGCGCGATTACCACGCCCAACTCCTTGGCCATGGGAATCAGTTTGCGGATTTGTTGCTGCGAGCGCGTCCAAGCATCGCGATAGCTTGTCTCCTCGTTCACCACCGCAGGCACAAGCAGAACGGAGTACGATTCCCAAAATTTGGCGTTGCGCAGCGAAGTCTTCATTCCTTCCATGCTTTTCTCAACCACGGCAGGGTCAGCGCTCGAAAGCGGATATTTCCAATGGGCCATGTTCATCACGGAATCAATCTTGATGCCCGCGTCATCGGCCGCCTTCTTGATTTCTTCCGCCTCGCGCTGGTCGGGAGTGGTATAGGCCTGAATGCCCTCAAAACCCACGTCACGCGCCATCTTCAGGCGGTCGGCATAACTTAAATTTTTTGGGAGCATGCCCAGCAACACGCCTTTCTTGATGCGCAACGGGTTTGGCGGCGCCTCGGGTGCAGCCGGAATCCCCGCCGCAGCCGCTGTTGCGTTGAGAGCTTCACCGGCCGGGCCACGCAAGCTTGCCGCGCAAGCCGCGCTCACTGAAGTCTTTAGAAAATCACGACGCGAAGACTTTCGCATGATACCTCCTCGAAAGCGGGAAGAAGCCAAGAGTCAGGAGCCGGAAGTCAGATGGCAGAAAACAGAATGGAAAGATTATTCATTCCACGGCACTCTCCAGGTATTCGATCGTCCCATGCCCAAGAATTTGTCATGGGATCTTTTTCATTCTGTCTCCTGACTCCTGTCTCTTGACTTGTGTCTCCTGACTCCTGGGTTTCACCCCAGCTTGTTCAAGTCGATCCGGGAATCCCAATGCTCTTTCGAACGCAGCAATTCATCCCAGGTGACTTCATGCCCCGTATAAGCTGCAGTGCGGCCCAGCATGGCCGTCAGGGCGGACTCCACACCGGTGGCGGCCTGGTTATGAAACTGGCCGCTGGTAATGCTTTCGATAAACGCTTTCTTTTTTTCCGGGTCGGCCTGTTCCAGATTGTTGTGAAAGACACCCGAGGCGGAAAACTTCTGGTCCTCCTGAGGCTGGGGTGGCTTGTTGGTGCTCCAACTCCACGGCTCGTCGCCATAAATCGCGCAGGGTCCTGAGTAGTGGGATTCAGAAACGCCTTTGCTGCCGAACAAGCGTTCATTCACGTCCCACCAGCCTTTTTCAAACTGGGTGGAGTTGAGCGTCACGTGAACGTCATCCGGGTAGGTATAAACCACGTTGAAGTGGCCGTAGGCGTCGCCCGGATCGGTGCGCGCGGCGCGGCCGCCGGTCCCCACCGCTTTCTCGGGGTGTCCCTGTAGCATCCAATTACATACGTCAATCACATGGATATTCTGTTCCACAATAATATCGCCGGAGAGGACGCGGTCCCACACCCAGTTGCGGAGGCGCTTTTCGACAGGCGAAGCGTTGGGCCAGGCCGGGCGGTCAAGCGCGCCCGCATAATAGTAAACTTCGCCGCAGGCGATTTTTCCCAGAGCGCCGCCGTGAATGCGCCGGACGAGTTCAACAAAAGGAGGCGCGTTGCGAATCTGAAATCCCACATCCAAACTCAGCTTGCCCTCGGCGCGCTTCCCGATTTCCAGCACGTGCTTTGCTCCGGGCACGTCCACGGCCACCGGTTTCTCGCAGTAAACGTGTTTTCCCGCTGCCACGGCGGCCTCCAGGTGTTGCGGATGAAAATACGGCGGCGTGGTGATCACCACTGCGTCCACCTCTTTGGACGAGACAATTTGCTCGTACGCTTTCGGCCCCACAAACATCTGCGAGGAATCGACGCCGGCGAAACCTTTGGATTCCGCGATTTTGTCGAAGCGAAGTTTCGCCTTGTCGAGCTGGTCCTGGAAAAGATCGGCCAGCGCCACCACGCGCGCCCCGCCGGTATCCACCAGGTTTTTGGTGTCTTCAGTGCCGCGCCCGCCGCAGCCGAGAAGTCCCACGCGCACGGCGGAGTTTGCGGCCGTTCCGCGAACCAACTCGGGTTTGATAATCATGAAACTTGCCGCGGCCGCCGTTCCTATAAATTCCCGCCGACCAATTTTATTGTTGGGTGTGTCATTCATCTTTTTTAAGCCTCCTCATTTATTAAACTCATCGAATTGAAACTCTAATTCTGAGCCTGGGGTTTTGAAATTTCCTGAATTTCGATGTCCTTCCAGCGAACTTTCACTCCGCCCCCGGTGTGAATCTGCAGCCCAATCACGCCGTCGGTAAATTTCGGCGCCGGGTCCGTGAAATCGACAATCTGGACGCCGTTCAAGCGAGTCACAATGTGATTGCCCTGGGACGAGATGAGAAGCGTGTTCCATTTCCCGGGCTTTAGCGCGCGCTCGCCCTGCGCTGTGGGCATGGCCACCCAGCCGCGGCCGCCACTCTCATAAAGACCGCCTGTATGTTTGCCGACATTGGGATCGACTTCGGCCTGCATGCCCTCGATGTCCGGGCCGTGCTTGGGATCGATGCCCAGAATCCGGGCGTGAAAGAAGACGCCGCTGTTCCCCGCCGCCTCGCCCTTGAAGCGGAGGCGAAGGTTGAAATCACGATAAGATTTGTCCGTCGTCAGGTACCCGTATTTGTTCGCCGTGCTTTCACATAAAATGGTGCCGTGGTCGGCCACCCACTTTTCGTCGCCGTTATTTTTCCACCCGCTCAAATCTTTTCCATTAAAAAGAGGCACCCAACCTTTTTTGGGGAAGGGCTGGGCGATTGCTGGATGAGATAGGAGAACGAAACCGGCCAATAAAACTGCAAATCGTTTCATAATTCAGATCCCTTTTGGAAATATTCGCTCCCCGCCGCATTCTGGAGAGCTTTTTCAATCTGGACTGCTTTCTGGACGGCTTCACCCTACCACAATCTGGGTGCGTGGGAACAGAGACTCAGTCCAGGGGGCCACCTGCTTCGTCTCACCACACTACTGTTTGGGCGACCGGTAGAAAATTTTAAAGTCATTTCCATTGTAATTCTGTAACTTTTAGCGCGCGATTTCCGGCTAATAAACATCCTGCTGGCGTTTGGAGCCCTCGCCCGGCTCAATCACTTGCTTTACTGCGGCACGGGAAAAAGCGCCCCATTGAACACAAGCGATGCCGAGCGTAGAAGCAGGGGGCGAAACCACACTTGCCCAGTTGGTGCGAATCTGGCACTATCTTGGATTCAGCTTTCGCAAGGAGTAAAAACTTACAGAGTTTTTTGGGGAGGAGCCATGCCCGCAGAGTCGAAGAATCCCAGCCGCACAATTTTAGAAGGCAAAGAGCGCGCAGGCGCCCGAGCCATGTTCAAAGCTGTCGGCTACACCGATGCCGATTTGTCACGGCCTATTGTGGGCATCGCCAACACCTGGATTGAGACGATGCCTTGCAATTTCCATTTGCGGCGACTGGCAGCGAAGATCAAGGAAGGGGTTCGCGCCGCGGGCGGCACGCCCATGGAATTCAACACCATTTCCGTTTCCGATGGAGAGTTGATGGGGACAGAGGGCATGAAAGCGTGCCTCATCAGCCGAGAGGTGATTGCTGATTCGATCGAGCTGGTGGGCCGCGGCCAGATGTTTGACGCCATGGTGGCCATCGTGGGCTGTGACAAAACTATTCCCGCTGCTGCCATGGCGCTCGTGCGCCTGAACATTCCCAGCGTTATTCTTTACGGCGGGTCGATCGCCCCGGGGCGATTCGAAGGCCACGACGTCACCATTCAGGATGTCTATGAGGCCATCGGAGCCAACGCTGCCGGCTTGATGAGCGATGAACGACTGAAGAAACTTGAAGACGTGGCCTGTCCCGGAGCCGGCGCCTGCGGCGGACAGTACACTGCCAATACGATGTCCACTGTAATGGAATTTATCGGCCTCTCGCCCATGGGTTTCAACAGTGTTCCGGCCATGGACGGCCTGAAGGACGAGATCGCTTTTCGCACCGGACAATTGGTGGTGGACATCTTCAAACGCGGCGTGCGCCCCAGGGACATTTTGACTCGCGCGGCGTTTGAAAACGCCATTGCCGGAGTGGCCGCCACGGGCGGCTCCACAAATTCTGTTCTGCACCTCCTGGCGCTGGCGCGCGAAGCTCAGGTACCGTTGGCGATGGATGACTTTGACCGGGTGAGCGCGCGAACTCCGCTGATCGCCGACCTGAAGCCGGCGGGAAAGTACGTGGCCGTTGACGTTCACCGCGCCGGCGGCATTCCTCTGATTGTAAAAAAACTTTTGGAAGGCGGGCCAAATCTGGTGGACGGAAATCAAATGACGCCCAGCGGCAAAACCATTGGAGAAGAAGCGCGCGCCGCCCAGGAAACGGCGGGGCAAGACGTGGTGATGCCCGTCTCGAAAGCGCTTAAAGCCACAGGGGGCCTCGTGGTGCTGAAAGGCAATCTAGCGCCGGAGGGTTCGGTGGCCAAGATCACAGGTCACGAAAGATTGCATCATCGCGGACCGGCTCGCGTGTTCAACAGTGAAGAACAGGCTATGCGCGCCGTGATGGGGAAGAGCGTGAAGGCCGGGGACGTTGTCGTGATTCGCTATGAGGGGCCGCGCGGCGGGCCCGGGATGCGCGAAATGTTGGGCGTGACGGGAGCCATTATGGGCGCGGGGTTGGGTGATTCGGTTGCGCTCCTTACCGACGGACGCTTTAGCGGGGCAACACGCGGCCTGATGGTGGGGCACGTGGCGCCGGAAGCGGCGCGCGGCGGGCCCATTGCCGCCCTCGCGGACGGCGATATCATCGAGATAGATGTCAATGCCCGCCGCCTGCAAGTTGACATTACCGCCGAAGAAATGAAGATGCGCCTCGGCCAGTGGGAAGCACCTGAGCCGCATTATAAAACCGGTGTCTTCGCCAAATACGCGGCTCTTGTTTCTTCGGCTTCGGAAGGAGCGGTGACAGGATTCGCGATTTAGGGTTGTCGATTTTTGATTTGGGATTGAAAGGCTGTCAGTCGTCCATGATATTCCGTAACTTACAACCTCTCAACTCAAAATTCAATACGGCCCTCAGCTTTCCTTGCCGCCCCCTCACTTTTGTGACATTATAGAGAGACGGAGAATCAGTGCATCCAGACCTCAAGACGGTCATCGACCTTCAATACGTTGATCTGAGAATCGCGGAATTGACCGCGCAGATTGAAACGCTGCCCGCCCAGATTCAAATCCTCGAAGGCCATTTGAAAGATTATCTCCAGGCTCATGAAGAGCGCAAACTTCGACTGACGGCCAACCAGAAAGAACGCAAGGACCTCGAAGGCGAGATTCAACTGATTCAGGGCAAGATCTCCAAGCACAAAGGGCAGATTTATGAGGTGAAGACGAACGAACAATACAAGGCCATGCTCAAGGAAATTGAAGGCGAGGAAGGAAACATCCGCAAGATCGAAGACAAGGTACTGGAAAAAATGGTGGAAGCGGAAGAGATCCAGAAGATGGTAACGCAGGCCATGGCCAGCCTGGAAGGTGAGAAGGCGCGAGTGGCGGCGGAAACGAAGCGCTTGAATTCGATGCGCGAGGCGGACGTGAAAGACCGTGACGGGTTGATGGCTCAGCGCAAAGAATTAGTGACAGCATTGAGCGCCGACGTACTGGAAACTTATGAGCGCGTTCGCAGAGGGCGGAGAGGAGTCGCGGTGGGCGAAGTGCGCGGCGGCTTTTGCACCGCGTGCAATGTCCGGCTGCGCCCACAGATTTATAACGAAATTCGCATGAACGAAACTGTCCTCACGTGCGAGAGCTGCAGCCGCATCTTGTTTTGCGTGGAGGCGCCGCTCGAAGTGAATGAACAAATTGCGAAAGTTGAGAATGAAAACGATCGGGAAGCAATCCGCGAGTGAGTTTTGTTAAGCCCATACCGCAATCATTTAGACTCTTCAACCATGCCAGCCCACCCTCATTCTGTTGTCGCCCATATTGATGGAGCCTCGCGCGGAAATCCGGGGCCGGCCGCTTATGGCGTTGTTTTGGAAAGCGAGGATGGCGCGCCCCTGGCAAAACTTTCCAAAACTCTTGGCCATACCACCAACAACGTCGCAGAATATCAAGCGCTCCTTGCCGCTCTCGAATACGCCGTGGAACACCAACATCGCCGTCTAAAAGTGTTGACGGATTCGGAGTTGCTGGCGCGGCAGATCCAAGGCGCGTACAAAGTAAGGAGTCCCGACCTCAAGCCTTTGTATGAGCACGCACGTAGGACCATTGCGCGTTTTGAATCATTCTCAATCCAACACGTGCGCCGCGAGCAGAACAGCGAAGCTGATGGGCTGGCTAACCTGGCGCTGGACGAAGCCAAGGCACGGGCAGGCTAGAAATCGCCGCGAGAAATGACGGCCGCCCGTTGAAAATGTTTCCGACACACTATACGATCAGAGAATGTTCATGAACACAAAGCACGGAGAATTTCCATGCCAGATATAACCACGGCTTCACCAATTATCCAGCCTTTGACGGCGCTGAACGAAGAGGAACGAATGTTCCGGGCAGCGGCGCGAGAGTTCGCTGAAAAAGAAGTCGGGCCTCACGTGGAGGAAATGGACCGCGAGGGCGTGTTCAGGCACGACCTGATTGAAAAGTTTTTTGCCCAGGGTTTTATGGCCATCGAAGTTCCTGAAGCCTATGGCGGGAGCGGCGGAAGTTTCTTCATGTCGGTCCTGGCCATAGAAGAATTCTCCCGCGTGGACGCATCGGCCGGTGTGGTGATTGACGTTCAAAACACACTGGTCTCAAACGCCTTGATGCGTTGGGGCAGCGAGCCACAGAAGAAACATTTCCTGCCCCGGCTGGCGAAGGACACCGTGGGCGCATACGCCCTCTCAGAGCCCAATTCCGGCAGCGACGCATTTGGGCTTGAAACCAAAGCCAAAGAAGATGGCGACCATTTTATTTTGAATGGACGCAAGCTCTGGATCACCAACGCAAAAGAAGCCGGTCTGTTCATCGTTTTTGCAACCGTCAATCGCGAGCTGAGCTATAAGGGAATCACCGCGTTTCTCGTGGAGCCCAACACGGCGGGATTTGCGGTGGGCAAGAAAGAAGACAAGTTGGGCATTCGCGCGTCTTCCACGTGCGAGTTGATTCTGGAGGATTGTCGCGTGCCCAAAGCCAACGTCCTCGGCGAAGTCGGAAAGGGTTACAAAGTGGCGATTGAGACGCTGAACGAAGGACGCATCGGAATTGGCGCGCAAATGGTGGGCGTGGCGCGTGGAGCGTTGGAACACGCCATCCATTATGCGGCGGAGCGCAGGCAATTCGGGAAACCGATTGCTGAATTCCAGGGCATCCAGTTTCAATTGGCGCGCCTGGCCACGGACGTCGAAGCCGCTCGTTTGCTCACCTACAACGCCGCGCGGCTGAAAGATGCACGGATGCCTTTTCTGAAGGAAGCCGCCATGACCAAGTATTTCGCCTCGCAGGTGGCGGAACGCGTAGCCTCAGAAGCGCTGGAGATTTACGGCGGCTACGGATTCACCAAAGATTATCCGATGGAAAAATATTTACGGGATTCGAAAATCGGAAAAATCTACGAAGGAACTTCCTTTATGCAACTTGGTACAATTGCAAAACTAATATTAGCGACAAAAGAATAGGAAGAAATCAGTTTTTCGCCCCCAGCTTTCTTAGCCGCGCCTTCACCTGCGCGGCGTTGGGAGCGGTAGGGGCGAGCTGAAGGTAAGTTTGATACTCTTCGCGCGCGCCGATCTTTTCCCCCTGGGCCTCAAGGATCTCGGCCAGGTTGTAGTGGGCTTGGGCAA
The DNA here is from genome assembly GCA_035934315.1 of Terriglobia bacterium. GTDB lineage: Bacteria > Acidobacteriota > Terriglobia > UBA7540 > UBA7540 > DASYXZ01. The sequence goes on from DASYXZ010000060.1 coordinate 14,125, forward strand.
AGTCTGCCCGCAAACTAACCGCTTCCTCAAACTCATGCGCGGCTCCCGCGAAGTCACTTTTAGCCTTGAGGGCATTCCCCAAATCAAAATGAGCTGAAGCGTCCTGGGGGCGCAGCCGGACAACCTCCTTGTAGTTGGTAACGGCATCATCCAGCGAGCCTGCTTGTTTGAGCGCGTTGGCGAGGGCCAGCCGCGCTTCCGCATAATCAGGCTGGGCGCGTAGCGCCTCACGAAATTCATTTAGGGCGGCATCCGTTTTGCCCTGATCCATGAGAATCGCCCCGAGATTATAATGAGCCTCGGCAAAGTTCGGTGTAATTCGCAAGGCGATGCGCGCCTCACCCTCGGCGCCTTCCAGGTCGTTCAGGCGGGCCAGCACGTTGGCCAGATTCACATGAGCCTCCGGCCAGTCAGGCCGCGCTTTGATGGCCCGGCGAAACGCTTCCGCCGCCCCTTTCCAATCATGCGATCGAGTGAGCGCCAACCCCAAATTAAATTGCATCTGCGGATCGTCCGGGCGGCGCGCGAGGCCGGCCTGCTCCGCTTCCGCCGCTGCCTTGTAATTTCCCTGCTGATATAAAGTGCTGCTCAACTCGCGTTCGTAGTCCGGGTTATCGGGCGCGATGCGCACCGCCTCGCGCAATTCCTCGACTGCCCCGTCGAGGTCGCCGTTTTCGCGCAAGGCAGCGGCGAGGCGCTCTCGCAAGCCGGCATCCTCAGGCCGCAACCGCACGGCATCGCGATAGGTGGGAATGGCGACGGTATAATTTTTCTGTTTGCTCAAAAGATCGCCCAATGCCGCCAGAGCCTCCGGATAATCAGACCGCAACTGGACGGCGCGCTCGAGCTCTGCCTGCGCTTCCTTCAATTTTCCCGCGGCCGTCAGCGCCGTGGCCAAAAAGTAATGCAGCTCAGGACTATTGGGCTGAATCTTTAATGCCTCGCGATATTCAGCAAACGCCTTTTCAAATTGTTCCCCGGCCCGATAGGCGTTGGCCAGGTGTAAGTGCGCATCAGAATCGTCAGGGCGCAAGCGAACCTCTTCGCGATATTCCCCTATAAACCCATTGACATCGCCCGCAGCCTGCAAGGTTTCCGCCAGATTCCTATGGTAGTCGGCGGTATCAGGAGAAATCTCCACGGCTTCCCGCAGCTCGGGAAGGGCTTTTAACAAGTCACCCGTTCTTCTATACACCAGCCCCAGAGCCTCATGCAGAGCGGGGTCGCGAGGCTCAAGTAAGATCGCTTCATGATAGGCCGCGATGGCCGCAGGGTGATTGCCGGTGGAAAGATAAGTGGCGGCCAGCTCTTTATGCGCGCCGGGATATTGCGGGCGTTGGCGAATAACGCGTCGAAGCTCGTCGATCGCATCCGCATAGTCGCCCGCCTGCCGAAGCGCCAGTGCCAGGTCAAAACGGTAATCCGCCTGCGCGGGCCGAAGTTCGAGGGCGCGGCGGTATTCTTGAATGGCGTGAATCAAGTCGTCCGTTGCCAGCAGTGCGTTGGCAAGGCTCAGGTGGAGTTCCGGATCCTTGGGGCGCAAGCTGGCTGCCACGCCATACTCCTGAACTCCCGCGGGCAGATCGCCCGCCTGCGTGAGAGCAGCGGCGAGACCCGCATGGATGTCAGGATTTTTGGGCGCGATTTCCAGCGCCTGGTGATACTCCTTTACCGCGTTGGCATTGTCGCCGGCGAGCATGAGTGAATTCGCGAAGGCGGCCATGATTTGCGCGTCGTGAGGTTTTAGCGAAAGTGCGTGTTTAAACTCCTGTTGGGCCGCAGGAAATTGTCGTCCGGAGGCCAATGCATTCCCCAAGGCCACGTGGGCGCCGGCGTCGTTGGGGCTTGCGCGCACCGCGGCGCGGTATTCATCAATCGCCTGGGGAAGCTGGCCCTGTGATTCGTAGAGCGCTCCCAGATTCATGTGGACTCCGGGAAAATCCGGCTTCAGCTTAAGCACTTCGCTATATTCACGAATGGCGTCCGCGATGTTTTGCGTGGCGCCATAAACCCCGGCTAGGTTATAGTGCGCCTCCACGTAATCGGGCTTCAGCGCCAGCGCCTTGCGGTAAGCGTTCACGGCC
>DASYXZ010000081.1:0-73867 GCA_035934315.1 Terriglobia bacterium
TGGGCGAAGGAATTTCCGCATCCACTTTGTCCGTGGAGATTTCAAAAAGGGGCTCATCGCGTTCCACGCGCTCGCCCACCTTCTTCAACCACTTCACAACCGTCCCTTCCGCTACGCTTTCCCCCATCTGGGGCATGATGACGTTGGTAGGCATGGATCAGTCCCCCAGTATTATGAGAGTGGCAAGAGGCGAGTGGCAAGGGGCAAGAGGGTGTAAATGGGAATTGGCGGCTGGAAAGCAGCCGCAGCGCCTTGTTCCCCAATGGTCATTATTCATTTCGACCTTTTTGATTGCCACCTGCCACATGCCACTTGCCACTAACTAATACTCCGCCAGCTTGCGCGCCGCCTCCGCCACTTTTTTCGCATTGGGTAAAAAATATTCTTCGAGTGGCGGCGAAAAAGGCACCGGCGTATCGGGCGCGGTGATGCGAACGATGGGGCCGTCCAAATCCTCAAAAGCCTTTTCCGCAATCAGCGCCGCCATTTCTCCCGCCATGCCGCCTGTGCGCGTGTCCTCATGGAGCAGGATAACTTTGCTGCATTTGCGAACGCTGGCCAGCACGGTTTCCTCATCGTAGGGCAAGAGCGAACGCAGGTCAACAACCTCGAGTGATATCCGTTCTTTCTCCAGTTCCTGCGCGGCCTCGAGTGCCGTCCAAACCATGGCGCCGTAAGTGATGACGGCAATATCTGCCCCTTCGCGCCGTACCACAGCTTTTCCGATGGGGACTACATAGTCCTCCGCCGGAACTTCTTCCTTGATGCGCCGGTAAAGAAATTTATGCTCGAAGAAAATCACCGGATTTTCGTCGCGAATGGCCGCTTTGATCAATCCCTTCGCATCATAGGCCGTCGAGGGCGCCACCACTTTTAATCCCGGCGTGTGGACGAACCACATTTCATTTGATTGCGAATGGAACGGACCTCCATGTGTTCCGGCTCCCGAGGGTCCGCGAATCACCAGGGGCACTTTGGCTCCCCAACGATAGTGAATCTTCGCCGCCATGTTGACAATCTGGTCAAAGCCGCAGGAAATAAAATCCATGAATTGCATTTCCGCCACCGGGCGCATCCCCATCAGGGCCGCGCCCACAGCCGCGCCCACAATGGCCGATTCTGAGATGGGCGTGTCAATCACGCGCGCTTCGCCGAATTTTTCCAGCATTCCGGCCGTCACTTTGAACGCCCCGCCATAAACGCCGATGTCTTCGCCGAGAAGAAAAACGGTGGGATCGCGCTCCATCTCCTCCCAAATTCCCTGGCGAATGGCGTCGAGATAAGTCAGCATGGGCATGGTGCTACCTCACTTCGTTCTTCCGGGCTGTCATTTGTCACTGGTCATTCGTCCTTTGGCCGTCGTAGAGACGCCACTGATTCCGTGCAATCATGCAATCGCTTAATCACTAAACCACTCAATGACTCAATGCCCCCACCAACATTCAATGCCGCAATAAACTCCTTTAAGTGCGGACGCTCCATCAGGCATCGGACTGGATTCTGCGAAGGCAACCGCCTCGTCAATTTCTTTCTGAATTTTCTTTTCCATATCCTGGATGCTCTTCCGCGTGAGAATCCGCCGCGACTCCAAAAACTTTTCGAATAGTATAATGGGATCGCGTTTGGCCCATTTTTGCAGCAGCCCTTTGGGAACATAGTCGGCTGAATCATGCGCGGAGTGCCCCGTCATGCGAAATGTTTTGCACTCAATAAAGCTTGGACCATGTCCTGCGCGCGCTCGCTCGATGGCCGCGCGTACCGCCGCGTAGACCGCCAGGACGTCATTGCCATCCACCGTCGTTCCGGGCATGGCGTAAGCGGCGCCGCGCACTGACAAGTTTTCCACGGCGTACTGCTTATTCGTGGGCGTGGAGTAGGCATAGGCGTTGTTGTTGCAAATAAAAATCACCGGCAGCGTCATCACTGAAGCCCAATTCATCGCCTCGTGAACGTCGCCGCGACTGGTGGTGCCTTCGCCAAAAGTTACCACCGCCACGTTTTTCTTACCGCGCCACTTCAGCGCCATCGCCGCGCCGCAGGCCACCGGGCACGTGTCACCAAGATGGGAGATGATGGGAATAACGCCGCGTTTCATGTCGCCCAAGTGAAGAGTGTTCTCGCGCCCGCGCGTGGGCCCGTCGGCGCGAGCCATCCAATTCAGGAAAATTTCACGCAGGGTGAAACCGCGAATCAGAAACGCGGAAAAATCGCGGTGGTTGGGGAGCATCACGTCGCCCGCCCGAAGTTGAATCGCGGAGCCTACGCCGATGGCTTCCTGGCCGCGCCCGGTGTAAACCCCGCCCACGATTTTGCCCTGGCGGTAAAGAACTCGCTCCAACCGATCCTCTGCTGCGCGCGTCAGCTTGAGGAAATAGAGCATGCGCTCGAGCGTGACCTGATCTGGGATCTGCGATTTGGTTGCCTTCTTAGCTGTTTTGGCCATCACTGTTTTTCATGTGTGAATCTCTCTTGACCTTTAGTCTCACCCGTGGTATGTCTAGACATATGAGAACTACCATTCGTCTTGATGATAATTTCCTCCGCCAAGTGAAGCGGGAGGCCCAAAGGCGTGGTGAGACAATTACCTCCATGATCGAGCAAGGGTTACGACTGGTGCTGGCAAGTTCTCAGCCCCGCCCGCCCCGCAAGCGCGTGAAAATTCCAGTTTCCAGGGAGGGCGGTGGCGTCGCCCCCGGCGTGGACTTGAACGATTCGGCGGCTCTTCTCGACCTCATGGAAGGTCGGCAATGATCTTGCCGGATGTCAACGTCCTCGTCTACGCCTTCCGCGATGATGCACAGAGCCATCGGCAATATCGGGAATGGCTCGATTCCGTAGTGAACGGGGATTCGGCCTATGCGATGTCGCCTCAGGTTTTAAGCTCCGTTGTACGCCTCTGTACTCACCGCGCGATCTTTCGCCGGCCCAATCAGGTCGATGATGCACTCGTCTTTTGCCGGGTGCTCATTGAACAACCCCACTGCCAACTCATTCAGCCGGGCGCGCGCCACTGGTCCATCTTCGCGGATCTATGCCACCACACACAAGCATCTGGAAATCTTGTTCAAGACGCATGGTTCGCTGCACTCGCAATTGAAAACGGCTGTGAGTGGATCACAACTGACCGGCATTACAGCAGATTTCCAGGATTGCGCTGGCGCCCTCCTTATTGAAGCATTTCACCGGGCCCACACCGACCGCGCGGCGTCCTCAGGCGGCGGAAACGGGCTGGCCTCGGCGAAGATCACATCCTCATGAATTTCATTTTCAATGCGCGCTTCGATCGCGGCTTTTTCTTTTGCCGTCATGAGTTTCTTCTCGTTTAAATATTTTTCAAAACGCAGGATGGGATCTTTCTTGCGCCATTTTTCAATTTCCTCTTTGGGCACGTAGCGGGCGTCATCGTGTTCCGCGTGGCCTTTCATGCGCATGGTTTTGGCTTCAATTAGAATGGGGCCATCGCCGCGCCGGGCGCGTTCGGCGGCGGCGCGAGTGGCCTCATACACTTTCAAGACATCGTTTCCATCCACAATCGTGGCAGGAATTCCGTAGGCCGCGCCGCGCACGGCGATATCCTGAATGGCCATTTGCTTTTTCAGGGGAGTCGAGTAGGCCCAGCCATTATTTTCAGTCACAATCACCAGCGGAAGTTTGTGCACGGAGGCAAAGTTTAAACCTTCGTGGAAAGGTCCGGTGCTGCACGCGCCGTCACCCACATAAGTGAGGGCCACGCGCTTTTCCTTGCGCATCTCGGAAGCCATGGCCACTCCGGCCAGCACCGGAACGATTTCGCCCAACATGCTGATGGGCGCCACGAGGCCACGAAGGATGTCACCGAAATGAGTATTGGCGTCCCGCCCTCCCGTGGGGCCGGCGCGCCGCGCCATGTATTGTAAAAAAATATCGCGCGGCTTGTAACCACGCACCAGCAGCGCGCCCATGTTTCGAATCATGGGGCCAATCACGTCCTGCGGCGTGAGCGCATAAGCCGTGCCCACGGAAATGGCTTCCTGCCCGAGGCTGGAATAGACGCCCCCCACCACTTTGCCCTGGCGGTAGAGATGGGTCAGTTGCTCATCCACGTGGCGGTTGAGCCGCAGGAAATAATAGAGGTCGTGGTGTTGAGCGCGGGTGGGCTTGTCCGGCATGTTTTGTAGCGGCTGCGCTTATTGCGGATTCTTGTGACCGTTGCCAAGCGCCGCGATAAAGGCATCAATGCGGCGGGCAAGCGCGGCCACGGTTTCATCGGTGCGCTTCTGTGCTTCTGCGAGACCTCCCACGGCCGCCACTACGGTGGTGATGGCCTTCATCGTCACGTTCTGAGTGTCGGTCAGCTCCGCAATTTGCTTATTGGTCCGCCCTTGCGCTGCCCGAAGCTCCTCGATGTCGTCGGCGAAGTGCACCTGTTGGTCGAACAGGAGTTTCATCCCACGTTCTAATTCTTCAATCGTCATTCGTTACCTCACGCCGGGTATTATACAGTCTATGCTCGGTTATTGGCCACCGGAAGAGCGGTCGAATCCCGAACCATCTCAAACCCGAACGTCCGGCCGAATTGCTGGACTACACTATCAACCATTCCCTCCATCTCAACGCGATATCCAAGCAGCTTTTCGAGTGACGTCACACCCTTGTCGCGCAGGCCGCAGGGAACGATCCAGCGAAAATATTCAAGGTCAGCATTTACATTGAAGGCGAATCCATGCGACGTCACCCAGCGGGAAACGTGCACGCCCATCGCCACCAGCTTTGCATCGCCCACCCAGACGCCTGCGGCGCCGGCGAGCCGGCTGGCGCGCACGCCATATTCCGCCGCCACGCCGATAAAAACATCTTCAAGCGAACGCATATACCATGAAATATCGCGGCGGTGCCTGGTGAGATCGAGGATGGGATAACCCACAAGCTGGCCCGGCCCATGATAGGTGATGTCTCCGCCACGGTCGGTTTCGAAAACTTGCGCACCGAGCTGCGCCAGGCGTTCCTGCGAAATCAACAAGTGTTCCCGCTTGGCGTTTCGGCCCAATGTGTAAACGTGAGGGTGCTCGAGCAAAAGCAGCGTATCAGGAATCTCAGAAGCTTTTCGTTGCGCAACGCGCTGGCGCTGGAGCCGCAGGCCTTCATCGTAATCAAGCAGTCCGAGTTGTTCGACGCGAAAGAATTGAGTCATTGAGTCATCGGGCCATTGTGCCATTGGGAAGAGTCGCCCGCAGTCTGCTATCAGCCAGCTTGCATCCATGCTCATTGCCGACAAAAATCACTTTCTGGAAACGTACTTCAAGGAATCAATGATCCGATGGCCCAATGGCACAATTTTATATATGAATCGCCCAATCTTCAACGGCATGGGCCGCTTCGTGAATGGCTTCAGACAAAGTTGGGTGCGGATGGATGGTGTGCGCCAGATCCATCGCGGTGCCTTCCAAATGCATGGCGGCCGCAGCTTCGGCAACCAATTCCGTTACCCGGGGCCCGATCATGTGCACGCCCAGGATTTCGCCGTAACGCTCATCGCACACAATCTTCACCTGACCCTCGCGCGCGCCGAGGATCACGGCCTTGCTGTTGGCGGCGAAAGGAAACTTTCCCACCTTCACTTTGTGACCCGCCTCGCGAGCCTGGCGCTCCGTAAGGCCCACGCTCGCGACTTCCGGCTCGCAGTAAGTGCAGTTCGGCACTTGCTTATAGTTGATCGGCTCCACCGGCTTGCCCGCCGCGTGAGTGACGGCAACCACGCCCTCCATCTCACCCACGTGGGCCAGCAGCGGGCTGGCCGCCACGATATCACCGATGGCATAAACACCGGGCTCACTTGTCAGCATGAATGGATTGGTCTTTACAAAACCCCGCTCCAACTGAACGCGCGTTTTTTCAAGGCCGATGTTTTGCGTGTTGGGCGCGCGGCCCACGGCCACCAGGCAGGTCTCGGCCTCCAGCGTCTGGGCCTTGTTGTCTGCACCCGTGAATTCAACAGATACGCCCTTGGCCTTCTTCAAAACTCTTTGGACTCTGGCGCCCAGGTGCATCACAATGCCCTGCTTGCGAAATGATTTTTCAAGCTCGGTGGAAATTTCCTCGTCCTCCAGCGGCACGGCGTGAGGAAGCATTTCCAGCACCGTCACCTGGGCGCCAAAGCGATGGAAGATGGACGCAAATTCCACGCCCACCGCCCCTGCGCCGATAATCACCATCGACTTGGGGATTTCTTTCAGGCTCAGAATTTCCTTGTTGGTCAAAATAGTTTTTGAGTCAGGCTCGAGGCCAGGAATCATTTTTGCTTCAGAGCCCGTGGCGAGAATGATATTTTTGGCCGCAATCTCACGGGTCTGGCCTTTTGAATCCTTCACGCTCACGCGCCCGGGCCCGGCCACGCTGCCATAGCCCTGAATGATTTCCACCTTATTCTTCTTCAGGAGGAATTCGACGCCTTTGGCAAGTTTGGTGACAATTTTGTTCTTGCGCTCCTGCACGGCCGTCCAATCGACTGAGAATTCCTTGCAGATAATTCCGAATTCTTTGGCGTTCTTGAAGTAATCGTAAACGTCGGCGTTCAGCAGCAGCGCCTTGGTGGGGATGCATCCCACGTGCAAACACGTTCCGCCAAACTTGTTGTCCTTCTCGACGAGTGCGGTCTTCAAACCCAGTTGGCCGGCACGAATACCCGCAACATATCCACCGGGTCCGCTGCCGATAATCACAACATCGTATTTAGGCGACTCTGCCACTTGGCTACCTCCCCTGTGGTTACGCGCACGGCTTCCCCAGCGCTGCATTCTTGAAGCCGCCATCTTATATGATGAAAAGAAGCGGGACAAGTGACAAGCCAATACTCTCACAGACCGTGGATTGTTTTGCGGCGTGGCTGTTTGAGAATTCGGGTAGCACAAAATCATGGCTCCAAAGTTTTCACACCCGGCGGCAAGCCGTTTGCCTTAATATGGAGCGGGGAGTCAATGATCTGGTTCGCTGAGCTGGCGCGTGAAATTTCCGGGCACGTTCTTACTGATGACGCGACGCGTGACGCCGCGGCCACAGACTTCGGCCGCCTGATCGTTTTGAAGCCCCAAGTGGTTGTGCGGCCGGCCTCCACCGAAGACGTGGCCAAACTTGTGAAGTTCGCCTCGCGTCTGAGGTTGGGCATCAACACTCGCGGCGCAGGACATTCACAAACCGGCCAATCCCTCTCCGAACATATCGTGCTCGACATGACTTCACTGGCCCAAGTCCGTGAGGTGGACGAAAAAGCCGGAACGGTGGTCTGCCAGGGTGGGATCAAGTGGCGCGCATTGGTGGAGGCGTTGATGCCGCTCGGGCTTTCGCCCCCGGTACTCACCAACAACCTGGACGTAACGGTGGGCGGAACGCTTTCCACCGGCGGGCTTGGTGTGGCGTCATGGCGGCATGGCACGCAAGCGGATAATTGCCTGGAGCTGAAAGTGGTGACGGGCGCGGGACAAATTCTTCGCTGCTCGCGCGACTCGAACGCCGACCTCTTTGACGCTGTGCGCGCCGGCATCGGGCAATTCGGCGTGATCACCGAAGCAAAGCTGAAGCTCCGGCGTCATTTGCCCAAATTTCGCAGCTACTTCCTGCTTTACGATGACCTCAGCGTGCTGCTTGAAGATTTAAAAACCGTGATGACCGATGAACGCTTCGATTATCTGGAATCGTGGTGCGTGCCCAGCGCGCAGGGTTTTAAGAAAGTCGGCGGGCAGCGGCAGGCTTTTGCGCAATGGTTTTTTCCCTTGCACGCGACCGTGGAAACGGACGGCGCTGCCACGCCCGACAATTCGGAAAAACTTCGCGGGTTGCGGTTCTACAAACACGTCCACACAGAGGACGGCGACATCGGTGAATTTTTCGCGCGCCTTGATGCTCTTTTTGCCATTTGGAAACGCGCGGGCGTTTGGGAGAGCGCGCATCCGTGGATGGAATGTGTGCTGCCCTGGCAGACAACGCCGCTTTATATCAATCAAGTGTTGCAGAACTTGCCGCCGCAGGCCATCGCAGGCGGCCACATTCTCCTGTGGCCGGCACGCGGAAACTCTTCTTCCGTCCCCCTCTTCATGCGCCCGGAAAGCGATTTCCTGATGGGCTTTGGAATACTTCCCGCAGTCCCCAAACACCTGGTGGGCGATGCCCTGCCCCGCCTCAACCTTGCCAGCCAGGCATCCGTCATGATGGGCGGAAAACGATATCTCTCCGGATGGATCTCGTTCGACGCGGCCCAGTGGCGGGCGCACTTTGGATCGAAATGGGAGACGGTGGTGGCGATGAAGAAAAAATTCGATCCGCATCGCGTTTTGAATTCCGGGTTAATCAGGTACGAATGAGGGGAAACCAAGCCGGTTTACAAATCTGGCCCCGGCGGCGTAAAATAAGCTTTTAAACAATTTCTGATTATCGAAGATTTCGTGGAGATAATTCTCGTGAATTTGCGTCTGGAAGATTTCGCGCTTCAATCCATCGCCGACAAAGTGCTTGCGGGCGAGCGCCTGAGTTTTAACGATGGCGTTATTCTCTTCGAATCGAGCGACCTGCTGGCTGTCGGGTATCTGGCCAACCACGTCCGGGAAAAGCTACACGGCAAGCGAACTTATTTCAACGTCAACCGGCACATCAATCCCACCAACGCCTGTGTGGCCAGTTGCAAGCTCTGCGCTTTTGGCCGCAAGCCCGGGACGCCGGCGGCTTACACCATGGCGCTTGAAGAAGCTTTTGAAATTGCCGGGAAGGGTTGGACGGAGGCGGTCACAGAATTTCACATTGTGGGCGGGCTGCATCCTGATTTGCCGTTTGATTATTACGTGGATTTGATCCGCGGCCTGAAAGAACGATTTCCCACCGTCCATCTGAAGGCTTTTACGGCGGTCGAGATTGGATTCTACTCACACATCACGCAATTGCCCATTCGCGAAATCCTCATAAGGTTGAAGGACGCGGGCCTGGGATCGCTACCGGGCGGCGGCGCGGAAATCTTTGCTCCGGAGATTCGCCGCGTGATCTGCGACCACAAGATCGGCGCGCACGCCTGGCTGAAGGTGCATCGTACCGCGCACGAATTGGGCCTACACTCGAACGCCACCATGCTCTACGGCCACATTGAATCAGCAGGCGACCGCGTGGACCACCTGCTGCAATTGCGAACCCTTCAGGACGAAACCCACGGCTTCCAAACGTACATCCCGCTGGCCTTTCATCCCGCCAACACGGAACTCGGCAAGATGGTCCCGCACCACGAGACGAGCGGCTTTACAGACTTGAAAAATGTCGCGGTGGCCAGACTATTGCTCGATAATTTCCCGCATATCAAAGCGTACTGGATTATGATGACGCCGCGCGTGGCACAGGTGGCGCTGCGTTTTGGCGCCAATGATATTGACGGCACGGTGGTGGAAGAAAAGATCTATCACGATGCCGGCGCCACCACTCCGCAAACCATGACCCGCCAGGAAATTACCCGGCTGATTGTTGAAGCCGGCCACCAACCCTTTGAGCGCGATACGCTATACCGCCCCGTGACACGCACGGAAACCACGGTGACTGTACAGGTTTAATATTCCTGCGCTTCGTGAAGCGGGACCGTAGCTCATGTGTTGACTCCCGAATCGGAATATCAGATATTCAGAACATGAAGGTTAAATGTATATCCGCGGGTAAAACGGGGCGCGCGAGCACGCTAAGATTTGGGCCGATTTGGCCGAGCGGGGAGAAATGATGGGTCCCTACGACCTCATCATCGCAGCGACTGCAGTGGTGCATAGGGCGCCTCTCGCCACTTTGAACCATCGTGAGTTTCAAAAGGTTAGAGGTTTGGATGTGCGCGCCGTGCGTCAAACTCGAAATTACTAAATTAATAAATTCATTATTTTTTGCCAACAGCCATTCGGATGAGCGATGGCAAAAATCTCATACAGGGCTCCCATGAAGACCAGGACCACAATCCGACCGCCCGCGGATCTCGTCATGCCCACAACCATCATTGACACGCCGCGGCTTGCCAAGCGGCTGGGGGTCAATCTCTTTATCGCCAGTGAAACTTTCCAACTCACGGGCAGCTTTAAATTCCGCGCCGCATACACCGTGGCATCGCGCGCCCCGAACTCTGTAATCATCGCCGCCTCTTCCGGCAATTTTGGGCAGGCGCTGGCCCACGCCTGCTCGCTCCTCGGCAAGACGTCAATCATCGTGATGCCCAGCACTTCGGCTGAAGTCAAAGTGAACGCGGTGCGCGAGTACGGAGGTTCCGTCGAGTTGGTGGATGTGCGTGTGAAAAGCCGGGCCGCCCGCGTCGAAGAATTGGCGCGCGCGCATCCGGAAGCCTACATCGCCAGCGCATACGATGACCCGTTGGTGATCGAGGGTAACAGCAGCCTGGGGCGCGAGCTTGCGGCGCTCGACCGGCCGATGGATTGCATTGTCGCGCCAATGGGCGGCGGCGGGCTGACCTCCGGCCTCATCTCAGGTCTCCGGAATTCGAGCCGCTCCAGGAAACCAGTCCAAGTATTTGGCGCGGAGCCTGCCCTGGCTAATGACGCCGCGCTTTCGCTCAAGGCCGGGCACATTGTTCGCAACGAGACAGAGCCCCAGACCATCGCCGACGGCGCCAGAACACTGAGTCTCGGCGAGCACAATTGGCTGATTCTGCGCGACGGAATTGCCGGCATCGTTGAAGTTCCGGAAGATAAGATCGCTGAAACTGTTCGGCTGCTTTTTGAGCTGGCCAATCTGAAGGCCGAGCCCACTGGCGCGCTCGGCGTCGCCGCGCTGCTCGCCGATCCGGATAAGTTCCGCGGCCTCGCCGTGTGTTGTGTGGTGAGCGGCGGCAATGTTGATCCCACTGTGTACCGGAAAATTTTAGCGGGCTAAGCAATTTGTTCGACGAGCGTCTTTTGGCGGACCGGCCACAAGTCCACAGAAGCAAAGGTCGGCGGATGCAACGTAAAACCACCACTACACTCACCTGCTAGAAAGAAAATTCATAATCTATTTTTCTATGATAAAATTACAGGGTTCATGTTTTAAGAGTGTAAGGAGTTCCCCGGCGTTTGCTGCGGTAAAGCGCCGCCGAGCAACCCAAGGGTTACACGGCAGGCTGGCAAGGTTTTTATGATGTCCCATTTATTATTTGTCGCGATGATTGCCCAGGCGAATCCCGTGGTTCGCTACTTCTATCATCTTTTTCACAAAGACCCGTTTAGCGGAATTTACCGGGCCAACGCGTTTGACCTCTCGATTCTGATTCCTTACTTTGGCATTCTCACTTTTCTTGCGTTATTCGGTTTGCACCGGTATCACCTGACTTATTTGTTCCTGAAGAACCGCCGCAAGACGCCCAAGGCTCCCAAGCCATTCGAAAATTTACCGCGGATCACGGTCCAGCTTCCGATTTACAACGAGCGTTACGTGGTGGAACGGCTCCTGGAAGCGGCCACTCGCCTGGACTATCCGCGGGATTTGCTTGAAATCCAGCTCCTCGACGACTCGACCGACGAGACGCGCGTGGTGGCGTCGCGCCTGGTGAGCGAGTACGCGAGCGCGGGATTTCCCATCGTCTACCTTCATCGGGATAATCGTGAGGGCTTTAAGGCCGGCGCGTTGGCCGAAGGTTTGGAGAAGGCGAGTGGCGAATTCATTGCCATTTTCGACGCTGACTTTGTCCCCGCGCCCGACGTCCTGCGCCGCATGATTCACTATTTTACCGATCCGCAGATCGCCGTGGTGCAAGGCCGCTGGACTTGGATCAACCGGACGGTTTCCAATCTGACGCAAGTAGAGGCCATCCTGCTGGACGGCCACTTTGTGATCGAGCACGGCGGCAGAAGCTCGAGTGGACGCTTTTTTAATTTTAACGGAACAGCGGGCATGTGGCGCCGCACCGCCATTGTGGACGCGGGCGGCTGGCAGCACGACACCTTGACGGAAGACACTGACCTGAGTTATCGCGCCCAATTGCGCGGCTGGAAATTTATTTACGATCCCACCATTGAGTGTCCCTCGGAGCTGCCGGTGGAGATGAACGCTTTCAAAACCCAGCAGGCGCGCTGGGCGAAGGGGCTCACCCAAACAGCCATCAAATTGCTGCCCACCATCTGGCGAAGCTCGGAGCCGCTGTCCACCAAGCTTGAAGCCACTTTCCACCTCACGGCCAACTTCGCCTATCCCATGATGGTTTTATTTTCCATCATTCTTTTGCCGGCCATGATCGTGCGCTTCTACCAGGGCTGGTTCCAGATGCTGTATCTTGACCTGCCGCTGTTCATCGCGGCCACCAACTCGGTGTCGGTTTTTTATCTCACCGGACAGCGCGCGCTTTACCCGCGCGGCTGGTGGAGCCGCATCAAGTACATTCCGTTTCTCATGTCCATCGGCATCGGCCTGGCCATCACGAATTCTAAAGTGGTGATTGAGGCGCTGCTGGGCATCAAGTCCGCGTTTGTTCGCACGCCCAAGTTCCGCGTGGAAGGGCGCGGGGATAATTGGGAGCGTAAAAAGTATCAACGCCGCGGCGGCTGGATTCCCGCGCTTGAGCTGCTGATGGCGGCCTATTTCCTGTTCACTCTGGCCTATTCGTTCGAAAGCGAGAATTATCTCACTTCGCCTTTTCTTCTGATCTTCTTCGTTGGCTATTCCTACACCGGCACCATGTCACTCTTCCAAATGCCGCTGCGGCGGCTCTGGCACGCCATGCCCGCACTGCTTCGCGGGCGCACTCGCACCGTACCCGTTGAAATGTAGCGCCGCCCTTTTACTCAGGTTTATACGGCCACGGTCACCACTGAGTAGGAACGCGACGGAAGCTGCAGGGTCATGTTTGTCCTGGCCGCGGGCGGCTCGAGCGGTTGCGGGATCACTCGATTGGGGGCCTCAAAAGTGTTGATGGCTTTCAAGTCTGAGCCGGTGATTGTCTGCGAGCTTATAACCCTGGTGGGCGTCAACCCCTGCCACTGGATCTCCAATTCGCGCGGCTTCACCAAATCGCGGTTCAATATAAACAGCGTTGCCGTTTTGCCCGCCTCATCGAAAGTAGCGGTCACATCCAGGAACGGTACCCGGCCCAAACCGGGCATCGGCATT
The DNA here is from genome assembly GCA_035934315.1 of Terriglobia bacterium. Classification (GTDB taxonomy): domain Bacteria; phylum Acidobacteriota; class Terriglobia; order UBA7540; family UBA7540; genus DASYXZ01. Next base: position 13,078 of record DASYXZ010000081.1, read on the forward strand.
CCACCCGTTTCTATGGGCCGGCCGAGCAGGGGCACTTCATATGACGGCCCTTCAGGCATCAGGCTTAGAACATTTCCACGCGCGTTGTGCAAGGCCCAGGCGTAAGGGTAATAAATGGTCTGGCGCAGCACGCCATTTTCATTCGTCACCAAAGGGGCAATAACGTTTACCAGTTGGGCCAGGCACGCCACCCTCACTCTGTCTGAGTGACGTAACAGCGAGTTAATAAGCCCCCCAACCAATAAGGCATCCTCCAGGTTGTAAACTTCCTCCAGAAGATGCGGGGCTATCTTGCGGTGGCCATTGGCAGCGTCGCCGCCGCGCGCCCGGTACCATACGTTCCACTCATCGAACGACAGGAAAAGCTGTTTGTTGGAGCGTTTCAACCCGCGAACCATGTCACAAACATCGATGATTTCTTCAATCTGACGGTCCATCGCCAGATTCATGGCCAGGTAATGTGAGCTGTCACCGCCCGTTTCCTCCCCATTGCCCCAGTAGCGATGCAAGGAGATGCCATCCACCACGTCGTAACACTCCTCGAGCACTTGCCGGTCCCACTCGAGGTAAGTGGGCATGAAGGGGCCGCTCGATCCGCAGGCAATCAGCTTCAGAGTAGGGTCGATCACGCGCATTTGGCGCGCCGCGTCGGTTGCCTTGCGTCCGTAATCCACTGCCGGCATATGACCGATCTGCCACGGTCCGTCCATTTCATTGCCCAGGCACCAGTACTTCACATTGTGCGGCTCCTCATAGCCATTCTGCCGCCGCAGGTCGCTCCAGCGCGTGCCTTTGTCCACGTTGCAATATTCCACCAGGGCCACTGCCATTTCCACTGAGCCGGTGCCGAAATTAAGTCCAAACAACGGCTCCGTCCCCACCTCCCTGGCCCATGTGATGAAATCGTCGGTTCCAAACTGGTTGGTGTCGATGGTATTCCAAGCACGATCCAGAACGGGCCGGCGGTCTTTTTTGGGACCGACACCATCCAGCCAGTTATACCCTGAGACGAAATTTCCGCCCGGCCAACGGATGATCGGGACGCCTAATGTGCGAATCTCATCCATCACATCGGTGCGGAATCCGTTTGAATCCGCGTGGGGCGATCCGGGCTCATAGATTCCTGTGTAGATAGCGCGTCCCAGTTGTTCCAGGAACGAACCGAAGATATGGCGGTCGAGCGTGGAGACCTGGCGTGAGGGGTCAATGACGACGCGCGTAGCTGTGCTGACCATGCCCTGGGCGCGCGCGGCCCGGCTTAGCATGGAGTTGGCGGCAAGTCCTATTCCTGCCGCACCTGCTCGTTTCAAAAATCGCCTTCGGGGAATTTTGGCCACAGGGTTACTCCTCCTTCAAAATATGAGGTCGGAATGGAATGGAATAAAACGTTTAATCACCATCAGCATCGCCTTCAAATCAAATAATCCGGATTGGAATTCACGCATCACTTGGTCGTCGAGAATTTGAAGACTGTTATCTGATGGTACGTTTGTCCCGGCTTAAGCTCGGTGGTCGGGAATTTAGGGTGATTGGGTGAATCCGGAAAGTGCTGGGTTTCGAGGCATAATGCGGAGCGGTGCGCATAAGCCTTCCCACCTTTCCCATGGACGGTGCCGTCGAGGAAATTTCCCGTGTAGAACTGGATTCCGGGTTGGGTGGTTAGAACCTCCATCACCCGGCCGGATTCCGGATCCGTGACGCGCGCCGCAAGCGTCAAGCCATGGCCGGTGCGATTCAAGACGAAATTATGATCGTAGCCCCTGCCGAATTTCAATTGCTCGTCGTTGTCGTTGATGCGCGCCCCAATGGCGGTGGCCTTGCGGAAGTCGAACGGCGTCCCTTCAACTTTGCGGAGTTCGCCGGTGGGAATCAAGGTGGAGTCAATAGGAGTGAATCGGTCGGCGTTGATCATGATCTCGTCCTTGAGAATATCCCCGTTGCCCTGCCCGGCCAGATTGAAGTAGGAATGGTTGGTCAAATTGAGCACCGTGTCCTTGTCGGTGGTCGCTGAGTAATCGATTCGGAGTTCGTTGCTTTCAGTCAACGTGTACACCACTTTGACGGTTAACTTACCCGGATAACCTTCCTCGCCATCTTTGCTCACATAAGTCAATTCGAGCGCAGGAGGATTTTTGGAGAATTCCTTCGCCGTCCAAAACACCTTATCGAAGCCTTTCACGCCTCCGTGCAAACTGTTGGGACCGTCGTTCACCGCCAGCTTATATTCCACACCGTCCAATTTGAACCGGCCCTTGGCTATTCGATTGGCATAGCGGCCCACCAGAGCGCCGAAAAATGGATTGGTCCCCAGGTACCCATCCAAGTTGTCGAAACCGAGAACGACATCCGCCATTTTTCCATGCCGGTCCGGAGCGATAATTGAAACCACCCGGCCTCCATAGTTCGTAATAGCCACTTGCATACCATTGCGATTTGACAGCGTATAAAGATCGCCCACCTGTCCCTCCGTCGTTTTTCCGAAAATGCTTTTCTTGATGCCCGAAACAGGCTTGTGCCCGGTTGCGGCCAATGCACCCATCGCGCCGAGCATTAGCCCGAGCGCACAAACCAGATGTAGACTGCGTGCCATGTTCCCCCCTTGTTGCTGACTCCCCCAAGTAAACCCGGTGAACCTTCTGTAGCTCACATGGGCGAAAGTGATTCTACACCAATTCATGGGCCCAAAGTTTCCAGATTGAAAAATTTGCCAACATCCTGATGAAAATATTTCCAATCATTCGTGACGCCCCACAATTCCCAGTCGAGCGCAGTATAGGCGACCCTGCCCTCCAATGGAAATCCAAGCCAGGCACGGGTCCCTATGTAAAAGGAGAGTTCATTTCGCGCGACTGCGGAGTTCGTGCCGGATTTGCCCGGATTAAAGAAAACAAGGCCGGCTCCGGAATAATTTTGTTCTGCTACAAGCCCGTCGATCACCAGCTCAAACTGATCAGTGACACACTTTGTGAAGGAAGCTCGAATTTAATACTGAAGTCACCAGATGCCACTTTGAGCCACTGCGGAGAGGTCTCCAATTGCAGTTGCCCTGCCGCCTTCAGCCGAACAAGCTGCTCAGGCGATGGTTCCTGGGGTGATCCCATCTCTTTCCAAAGCGTGTAAGCGTTGCTGGTGAACTGATCAATCCGATAGTGCTGGAGCAGGATTTTACCGGTTGGGCTGTGTATGCCTCCCACGGTCAAGTCAATCAGGGCAGGTGGCGCGGGCACATCTTCGTCCTGGTAATTCCACACGAGGGCTGTCACGTGGCGGCCATCACGAGTGGCCAGCACATTGATGTCTGGCGCGCTCCCGGCCCCCGCGCTGAGCACGGAGTCAAGGCTTAACGCGCCACTGCTTTCTGCCTGGATTCTTTCTCCGCCCATCAAACCAAGCATTCGAAAAACGTTCAGCACGGGCAAATCGATCCCGCGGGTTGACACCGCCCGCAAACCCACGAAATAAGGTTGATCCTCAAATTCGAAGGCCCACGTCAGGACGCCCTGGAGGTTGACGTTGTAACGCCTGGCTAATTCCAGCGCGTCGTGCAGCACTGCCGCGTTGTAGCTGGCATACTGTGAAGTATTCCGGTAGGCGTCCTCCGGATGCGCCGCGACCGAGCAAGCCGCGCAACCTTCAGGGTCAGACTCGCTGAGGACGATGGGTAACTGGCGAAGCTCCGGAAAGCTTGCCACAATTTCAAATCCCTTCGCGATGCTCTCCAAGTGATTGCGGATTCCCATTTGCACATGGCCATCCACCAGCAGGACACGACCCTTGGCGTGGAAGGAAATGAAGTCCAACGGAGATCCCGTTTTCCCCGTGGCGTAATTCCTGCCGCTCATACAATGAGCCAGGAAATTCTTAAGATACCCGGCGGCCCGGGGATTGCCCGGCCCCGTGGTGCCCGGCCCTCCCACGCGCGCACCGGGCAAAGCATCTTTTACTGCCCGGGTGGTATAATCATAAAGTTGGTAATACTGTTCTGGTGTACCTTGCCAATAACCTATATCAGGCTCGTTCCATACTTCCCAATCCCACTGCTCGACCTCTTTGCGGCCATACCTTTCCACGGAATGAAGTACCCATTGATGTATCAGTTTCGCCCACTTTCCATAATCCTTGGGCGGGTAAGCCCACCCGGTAAAGATGGAACCTTTTGGAAACTCATGCTGGTAAGGGTCAGGATGGATGGACAACGCTTTGGGCATAAAACCGATTTCCACGAAGGGAGTGATTCCGGCGGCATGGTATTCGTCAAAAATCCTGTCAAGGATTGTCCAGTTATAAACGGCGTGGCCTTGCCCGTCTTCGGTGTAAGCGTTGGTCGATCCCCACTTCAGCGCCGGTGTGCCGTCGCCGGTCGTCAGCAGATTGTGGGTCCGGTCATGGACAGCCGCGGGGGTCATGGCGGAAAGCTCGGAGAGGAGCTGTCTGCCGTATTTCATGTAGGTGAAATTCGGCTCATCGTGCCCAAAGTAGGCCCAGCTTGGCTTGAACGCACCCTGAGCGGCGTTCGCATTCACGCGAAGGGTAACCGTCCGCTGAGCCAAAAGTTGGAGAGGACAAATCAAGAGCGCAATCGAAATGATAAACTTGATGAGCATTTGAGAATATAACCCAAACGGAGAATCTGAATCCAAAATCAGGGCATGCCAGAATCGAATAACAGTTTTCCTTCTGTTGAAGGTCACTTTATCCTGGCGTGGCTTTCCACGCCTGCCCTAAGGTCAATGTCTTCGATCAGTGCCCTCCGGGACGCAAGAATTATTCCCACATCCAGGACAATCGAACGACCTCAATGATGCCTGTGGCTCGGACTTGGTGTAGAATCTGGAGCGAGCGCCCGGTGCGAGACTCACACGGATAAAACGTTTAACCCCTTGCGCCACATTCTGTCAACTATTTTTCTATGTTGTTTTTTTGGCATATCTTGAACTTGACGAACCAAAGTGATAAGGTACCGCAAGGTTAGAATATAAACATGCAATCCAAGTTGGCGGGATCTCAGGGAATTACCATCCATGAAGTGGCAAAGGCAGCCGGAGTTTCCACGGCCACGGTTTCCCATGCCTTTAATTCCACCGGACGGATTATGCCGGCAACACGACAGCGCGTCCTGTCCATTGCCCGCGCGCTTAAATATTATCCCAATAGTAACGCCCGAAGGCTTGCCGCCCACAGCAGCCGGACTTTGGGAATTATAGTTTCCGACCTTGAGAATCCATTCTTTTCCGTCGTCATAAGAAACTTCGAAGCGCGCGCCCGCCACTGGCGTTATGACGTCATCGTGAGTGAAACCAACTACGAACTCCTGCTCATGCGACAATCGGCGGAACGCATGCTCGAGCAAAAGGTGCGTGGAGTCGCGATACTGACCTCCGAGATGAGCCCGTCCTGGCTCAATGAAATCGTCCGCCAGAATATCCCGGTAACCTGCTTCGATTTGGACTTCGCGAGCGAGAACGCAACCAACATTAAAGTTGACTACCTTACCGGCATGCGCCAGGTAATTGACCATCTTTACCAGTTTGGACACCGGCGGATTGCCTATGTGGGTGGCCGCAGGACATTCAAAAATATTCTTTCGCGCCACCAAAGCTACATCGCAACCATGCAGGCCCTCGGCATGGAGCCCGGCCCAATAATTGATGGCAACCAATGTTTGGATGGAGGGTACTCAGCCGGGATGGCCCTTCTCAAAGAGTCCCCCAGACCCACAGGTGTGGTGGCGATGAACGACATGACGGCGGTGGGACTGATCAAGGCATTCACCGACGGCGGTCTTCGTGTCCCGGCGGATATATCGGTGACGGGGTTTGACAACACTTACCTGGCGGAGTATTTCGTGCCCAGACTGACCACAGTCGACATGCACGCTGACGTCATTGGCCGTGTAGCGGCTGATGCGCTTCACGAGGCATCAACGGGCACGCTCAACGAGGCCAAGAAGTATGTTGTGGAAATCAATCTGATCATTGGGAAGTCCACCGGGCCCGCCCCTGATATGAATTGAAGCAATTGAGCGCGGCGCGAAGGCCGTTGGGTTTCGCGCAGCACTGGTTCGAGAGGCGCAGTAAGCTGCGTGGGCAGCGCTGAATCATCGTCAACTCACCATCAACGCTTTTTCGTCTGCCCGTACGTTGTGTGATAGCGTCCGTACCATTTCTTTACTTCTTTCGAGGGCAGCGGTTTCGGTTTCCCCAGGAGCAGCGCCAAGTGGCAGGTCCGGGCCACGTCCTCCAGCATCACCGCGGCTTTAAAGGCCGCGCCAGGGGTTACACCAAAAGTAAATACGCCGTGATGCGCCAGCAGCACCGCCGGCGCCTTGCCTGAATATTTCAGGATGGCCTCCCCAATGTGATCACCGGCGTTATCCACGTAAGGCGCGCAGGGAATCTCATCGCCAAATTCATCGGCAATCGCCGTCAGGTAGGCCGGAATCGAACGGCCCAGCAGTGCAAAACTGGTGGCGTAATTCGAATGGGTATGGACGATGCCGCCCACTTCGGAACGGTGTTTGTAGATGTAGAGATGATGAGGGAGATCCACTGAAGGCTTCCATCGGCCTTGAACTTTGCGGCCTTCAAGGTCGGTCACAGCCAGGTCTGCCGGGCGCAACTTTTCATAATCCATGCCGCTCGGCTTGATCACCACCAGGCCGCGCTGCCGGTCAATGCCGCTGGCATTGCCGCTGTGCATGGTTACGAGGCCGGCGCGGTAAATGCCCAGGTTCGCTTCCCACACGCGATGCCGCAATTTTTCAAAGGATGACATTCGAGTGGCTCGCCTACAACAATCTTAGTCAACCCGCGCCTTGGTTGTCACCGCTCCGCGCAGCGTCTTCAACCGCTTCATCACATCATTGGTTCCGCGGCCAAAGTAATCGTGCAGCGTTTGGTACTCCGTAAAAAGTTTATTGTAAATCTCATGGTGTTCGCGCCGAGGGCGGTAAGTTAATTTCTGCACCTGGGCCATGTGGCGGGCTGCGTCAAAAATCGAATCATAGCCACCGGCCTCGCGGCCGGCGGCAACCGCACCGTGCATCGCGGCGCCGAGAGCCGGGCAGGTCTGTAGACGCCGGGCGAGTTTGATTTCACGTCCGGTTACATCGGCATAAATCTGCATCAATAAATGATTGCGCTCCGGAAGCCCACCACAGGCAAAAAGATTATCCACGGGCACGCCTCTGGACTCAAAAGATTCGATGATCTGGCGCGTGCCCAAAGCCGTGGCCTCCATCAGCGCCCGGTAAATCTCCTCCGGCTTGGTGGCCAGCCTCATTCCCAGCAAGACTCCGGTAAGATCGGCGTCCACCAGGATCGAACGATTCCCGTTCCACCAGTCGAGCGCGAGTAATCCGGACTGACCGGGCTTCAGCGCCGCGGCCCGTTTTTCAAGCCACTGCGCCAGGCTCGCTTTCTGTTTGCGTGCGTCCCGAGCCGCGTGTTCCGGCACGCCATTCTCAAAAAACCAGGCAAAAATATCTCCCACCGCGGACTGACCGGCCTCGAATCCCCACAAACCCGGCACTACGCCGTCCTCCACCGTCCCGCACATGCCTTCCACCATCTGGCGTTCTTTGCCGAGCAACAAGTGACAAATGGAGGTGCCCATGATCATCACCAATGATCCCGGAGTGGTCACCGTGCAGGCCGGAACAGCCACGTGGGCATCCACGTTTCCGATTGAGACAGGCGTGCCCGCGCGCAATCCCGTCGCCTTGGCCCAGTAAGGCGTGAGGCCGCCGGCCCGTTGGCCGAGCGCGTAATAAGTTTCCGGAACCTTCGTGCCAATCACGTTCTTCATCAGCGGATGCAAAGCCCCAAAGAAATCAGGCGTTGGAAATCCTTTGCCCTTCACCCACATCGCCTTGTAACCCGCCGTGCATGAGTTGCGTTTTTCTTCCCCGGTCAGTTGCCAGACAATCCAATCCGCCGCTTCGATAAATCGGTCGGTCAGTTCATAAACGTCGGGAGCTTCATCTGCGACCTGCAGGAGTTTGGAAAAGAACCATTCGGAAGAATACTTGCCGCCGTAAATGCGTATGAAATCCTCATCGCGTTCGCGGCCGATTTCATTGATGCGGTTGGCCTCCGGCTGCGCCGCGTGATGCTTCCAGAGCTTCACCCACGCGTGCGGATTTTTCTTGAGCTGCGGAAGAAAACTGAGAGGCGTGCCGTCACGCTTCACCGGAAGCGGAGTTGAGGCGGTAAAGTCCGTGCCGATTCCAATAACATCCTCTGGCCGAGCGCCCGCGCTCTTGAGCGCCCTGGGCACTCCTTTTTCGACCACATGCAGGTAGTCACGTGCATTCTGCAACGCCCAATCCGGTTCGAGGGGCGGACCGCCGGGAAGTCTCTCGTCCAAAACTCCGTCGGGATAGGGAACAATCGAGCTCGCCAGCTCCTCGCCGTTCCGGACCCGTACCACCACAGCGCGGCCCGATTCCGTCCCGTAGTCGATTCCCACTGCGAACTTTTCTTTGGCCATGTGTGTCCTATCGAGGCACGTTCATCGGACCCCTACTCGTGAAATTTTCATATATCCTCATCGCGCATTCAGAAAAGATTTCGTTTCAGCCCTCAGCATTCCCAACCAGGTTTCCGCAAGACTAATTCGCTAAGCTTGGATGGCGTCGATCCTGAAGAGACTACGCCAGACGGGCACTCGGAAAATAAAATTCAAGTGTAAGCGTTTAATCATTGTGTTCCGCTTTTATCAATGGTAATCGCCGGTTGTCAAGTGCTTTTAGTGCTTTTAGAACTCTTTTGGAATAATTGCCTTGTCCTGCGGTGGTGGAAGCAGCGAATCCCAGCAGGCCCCTCTGATACTGCTTGAACACAACCAAAATAAATATTGGGCCCAAAGCGAGGACTCCGTTCATGGAGGCTCCTTTATTTTGTTCGATTTTTATCGTAAAACTTAAGCCCCTGAAACACAAGAGAAACAGCATCGCAAGTTTATAAGTAGGCGGGATCTCTCTCGCAATTTTGCAGACGGGCTGGGGACGATGAATATCAAGGGAACTTCCTGTTGAGTACGCCGCGGGTTAACGCTAGAATGCCTGGGCCATCGGGAAGAATAACGGAAGCCGAAATAATTATTTCGAATTTCCCAAGACGAATCCAGAAATTCTTTTGACACCGGTGACCAGGGATTGAGATTATTGGTTTCTTCGAACTATTCGACCTGCCAACAATTTCAGGCTCCTGGATGAACGGGCATCAGGAGAGGAGGCCACCGTGGACGGCAGATCAGGACACCACTCCGGAACAGGGCGCCTGACGATCGTGGCCTTCCTGGGTTTGGCGATGCTCCTCCTGGCTCCGAGTGCGTGCCAGGGGAGTGACGACTCGATTGAAGGACAGATTCGCGTCACGACCGGTGAGCCTCTCCCGCCCGGGGTTACGGTACGCTTGGAGGTGGCGGAGAAAATAGTGGTCGACCAACAATTGGTGGGAGCGACGGGGAAATTTGCCTTTTATAATTTAAAGGACCAATCTTACGAGATCATCGTCACGGCTGACGGGTTTCAGCCTGCCACATCAATGGTGGACATGCACTATCTAGCCAGTCGTTTTCCGACAATTTATTTGATTCCTTTGCCTCCCAAGAAAGCCACTCCGCCTCCCACGGAAAGTACGACGGATCTTGGTGCGCCCAAGAAAGCTCGCAAGGAATTTGAAAAAGGGTACAGTGCGTTGTCAGTAAAAGATCTGGGCAGCGCGCAGGAGCATTTGGAAAAGGCTGTTAATCAAGACCCTTGCTACGCGCGGGCGCTGACCGCCCTGGGCATGGTTTTCAGTCTGAAACATGATTTCCCCGCCGCCGAATCCTCGTTTAAAAAGTCCATCCAATGCGACGGGGGATTTCTGGATGCCTATATTCAAATGCAAACTCTCCTGGATTCGGAGAAGAAATACGCAGAGTGCGAGTCCATCATGCAGGAAGGGCTGCGCGTAGCGCCGGGCGAATGGCAGCTTCACTACGGGTTGGGAATTGAGCATCACCACTTGGGCAAGTACCCGCAGGCTGCAGAAGAATACTTGAAGGCCGAATCCTTGAGCCCCGCCGTGCCGCCGGACATTCACTTTCGGCTTGCGGACGCGTATTTGGAGTTGAAGGAGTACGACGAGGCGTACGTGGAAATGCAGAATTATCTGCAGGTTGACCCCAACGGCCCGTTCGCTGTCCAAACCAGGGCCTTGCTCCCGAGTGTGGATTCAATGCGCAAATCAAAAGGGCAGCCATTAAAAGACGCGCAGTAGAATTGGGGGCCGCATCTTGATTGAAACTCATTCGCAGATCAGCAAAGAGGCGAGGGAGGACGCTATGCCAAGGCAACGAAGAAATTTGCGCTGGGACTGCTGTATCCTTTTCACCATATTCATCAGTCTTTTGTCCGCAGCGCCCAGCAAGGCGGCTTTCCGCCCACCCGCCGTCCCATTGGTCACCTGCAACCCATACTTCAGCGTGTGGTCTTTCGCTGACCGATTGACTTACGATGCAACGCGCCACTGGACAGGAACGAAGCAGGAACTCCATTCCATGATCAAGATTGACGGTAATCTCTGGCGCCTGATGGGCGACGAACCTCGGTCGGTGCAAGCCTTGCCGCAGGTTGATTTGAAGGTGATGCCGACTCGAATCCTCTATGACTTCGAGGGGGGCGGCGTACACGTTACGCTCACCTTTCTGACGCCGATGATCCCGCGGGATATGGATTTAATGTCCTGGCCTGTCACCTACATTATTTGGCAAGTTCATTCCACAGACGGGAAGGATCATGATGTCTCAATTTATTACGACAACACGGCCCAGTTGGTCGTGAACACGGAGGATGAAGCAGTCGTTTGGGACAAGAAAAGTGACGCGAACCTTGACGTTCTAAGCATGGGCACCGAGGCTCAACCCATCCTCCAGAAATCAGGCGACAATCTGCGGATTGACTGGGGATACCTTTACGCAGCCGCTTCCAGCGGCGCGCAAACCCACGACGTTGTTGCGCCGCTCCGTAGCGCCTTTTTCAATTATATCCGGAAGGGTTCCCTGCCCGATGCCGCGAGCACAACACCTGTGACGCCCAGCGCCCAAATGCCCGCAATGGCTTTTGAGTTCGAGCTTGGAAAGGTGGGAACGAATCCGGTGGAACGCCATTTGATTCTTGCCTACGATCAAATCTACTCTCTTGAATATTTTCATCAACGTCTCCGGCCGTACTGGCGCCTGAAGCGCTCCAACGCGGTGGAATTGATCCAGGAAGCCGAGCACCGTTACAAGGCAATTGCCCAGGAGGCGGAATCGTTCGATCAAAATCTTATGGCTGACCTTGCTCGCGTGGGCGGGGAGAAATACAGTCGCCTGGCCGCATTGGCTTATCGGCAGGCCTTGGCGGCGCAAATCCTGGTGGCCGGACCGGATGGCAAGCCTTTTTTCCTGCCCAAAGAGAATTTCAGCAACGGCTGTATCGGCACAGTGGACGTGATTTATCCCGGTTCGCCGATTCTCCTACTGTTGAACTCCAAGCTGCTTGAAGCCTCGTTGGTCCCACTGTTCGAGTATGCGGAATCTGGCCGTTGGACTTTCCCGTTTGCACCGCACGATCTTGGAACTTATCCGCTCGCCAACGGCCAGGTTTATGGGGGCCGCGAGAAGTCGGAAGTTAACCAGATGCCGGTGGAGGAAACAGGCAATATGCTGCTGATGGTTGCGGCAATCTCAACCATTAAAGGCAATGCCGGATTCGCGGGCCGATACTGGCCGTTACTCAGCAAGTGGGCGGATTATCTAAAGGAGAAGGGCTTGGACCCGGCGAACCAGCTTTCCACGGACGATTTTGCCGGCCACCTCGCCCACAATGCGAACCTTTCGATCAAAGCCATCGAGGCGCTCAAAGCCTACTCGGAACTCGCGAAGATGCTGGGGAAGACCAAGGAAGGAGACCTGTACGCCGCGGCCGCAAGTGATTTTGCACGCCGTTGGGTAAGCATGGCGGACGATGGAAATCATTACCGCCTGGCCTTCGATCAACCGGGGAGCTGGAGCCAGAAGTACAATCTGGTATGGGACAAGGTGCTGGGCTTGCATCTTTTTCCTGCGGAAGTCGCGTCGCGTGAAGTGGCTTACTACGTGGAAAAGGAAAATCGCTTCGGATTTCCTCTGGACAATCGTCGGGATTACACCAAGCTTGATTGGGAATTCTGGTCGGCAACGCTTGCCGATTCGAAGACGGACTGGGACAAACTCATCGCACCCATTTGGGATTGGGCCAACCAATCGCCCAGCCGGGTTCCTCTAACTGACTGGTACTGGACGACAGACGGAACGCAAGTTGGCTTTCAGGCTCGGTCGGTCGTCGGAGGGTTATTCATCAGAATGCTGGCGGATCGTAAAACGTGGGGGCGATGGGCAAATGGAAGTCATTGACCATCCGCAGGCACGCTTTCCGTCCAACCATTTCAGATTCGGCGATGGGTCGCTGCTTGATCAGAATTAGAATTAATCAATCGCTCAGCGGTTCTGGACAAACACTTCGTCATCGGCTGCGCGACGGAGCATGAACTCCTGGAAATGTGAGGCGAAAATGTGGAAACGGCTTGCTTGTTTAACAGTTCTCCTGATTTTGGCAGCGGGCATTCTAACAGCTCAGGAAGCCGGGCAGAACCTGCTGAATCAGGACGAGGTCTACCATTTAATTAAGAAAGAGAAAAAACATCCGGACGTCATCGAAAACTCTCTCCACGCGCAAGGCGTGGATTTCGACATCAATCCCCAAATCGAGCAGAGGATGCGCAAGGCCGGGGCAACAGACGAAATTCTCCGGGCAATCTGGGCTGCCGGCCCGACGGTTCGAAATTTCAAAGGAGCTGTGCTTACCAGTGCGACGGGCACGCCTCTGACCTCTAGCTACAAGGAAGCCATGGGCTACGTAACCTTGGAGAAAGTGCAGGATCCCGCAACGAAGATTCGAATGGCCGAGGAATTCGTGAGAACCTTCCCCAAAAGCGATCTGCTGTCTTACGTCTATACGCAAGAGGCAACTGCATATCAACAGGAAGGAAATTTTCCCAAGGCGGTGGAATTCGGGCGAAAGAGCCTTCAACTCGACCCGGACAATACCTATAGTCTGCTCGTAACAGCCACAACCCTTTCCGAGCCCAGCATGGCTCGTAGCGCGGAAGACAGGACAAAGACTCTTCTGGAAGCGAAGGGTGATGCTCAGCGCGCCCTGGACCTATTACCGAAGGTGCCGGCGAGGGAAAATGAAACGGCCGAGCAGTTGGCGGAGCGGAAAGCCGGCATCGCTTCCGACGGACATGCCGCATTGGGCAGCGTCGCCATGCTGCAAGACGATTTCAACCAGGCCATCGAGGAATTTAATCAGGCAATCTCCCTTTCGAAGTCCCCAAAGCCCTCGCTCTACTTTCGCTTGGGCGAGGTTTACACCAGGGCCGGCAAGAAGCCGGAGGCGATTCAGGCTTTTTCCAAGGCGGCGGAACTGGGTAAGGGAACGGTGATTGAGACTTATGCAAACCAGAGCATCAAAGAGCTTCAGGAAAAATAGCCTCCGCAGTTCAAGGCAGCGCGGTGAGTGACCGAAGGCAGTTCTTGAAGAAGTGCACCCTTGCGCTCGCCGGCAGCACACTGACCACGGCACAGGCAAGCCCGGCAGCCGCTTCGAAGATCGTCGTCCATCCCGACGCTCAATTCGAAATTTCATCTTACCTCTACATGCAGTTCATGGAGCCACTGGGGGTAACGGACTCCTCGGTTGCGGCGGCGTGGGACTACGACGCTGACAATTGGCGGAAAGATTTTGTGGAAACGGCGCAAGACCTCGCTCCCGGGGTCATCCGGTTCGGCGGCCTCTTCAGCCGGTATTACCGTTGGCGGGAAGGCGTTGGCCCTCCCGATGAGCGCCCCCACATGCGGAACTACGTTTGGGGAGGGTTTGAAAGCAATCGCGTGGGCACCGGCGAATTCGTTCAGTTATGCCGGAGCGCGGGCGCGGAGCCGCTCTATTGCGTGAATTTCCTGAGCGACGGACGGCGCGAGTATTGGAGGAGAGATCGCACTGGTGATGCACGCGAAGCCGCAGACTGGGTCTCTTACGCAAATGCCCCGGACAACTCCCTGCGCAAAGCGCACGGTTTCTCCAAACCTTTCAACATCAAATTGTGGCAGTTGGGAAACGAGACTTCTTACGGCACGGGCGGCTTCACGCGGTCTGAGGCGGTTGACCGTACCATCGAATTCGCTGCCGCGATGAAGAAGAGAGACAATTCCATTCAATTAATCGGATGGGGTGACCGCAGCTCGGGACCTGGCTCGCCGCTCTGGGCGGGTGAGATGCTCGACCGGGCCGGCCAGTATCTTGACTTCATTGCCATCCACATGATGGGGCAGCACCCGACGAGGAAAAATACCGTTCTTAAAGGGCTGAGTTACGAGCGCGACCCTGAACAAGCCTGGGATGAGATGCTCGAGTTGTCGAACCAGATTGAAGCGAGAGTGGTTGAGCTTGAGGAGATCATTCGTTCCAGAGGATCAAAGGCCCGCATCGCAATCACCGAAGGCCACCTCAGCCTGCGCCCGGCGAACGCGAACCCCATTTTGCGCGAGTGGTTGAGTGCCGCGTACCATGCCCGTTCCATGAACATCTATCAACGGCACGGCGCCCTGGTGAAAATTGCAACCGCCGCTGATTTCTGCGGGACTCGTTGGACATCAAACGCGGTCATGATCCAGGTGCCGCGCGGGGTCAGTTATTTCCTGCCGGCAGGGTCGGTGATGCGACTCTTCAAAAAATATAACGGTACCCGCGCCGTGGAGGTCACATCATCACCGGCAGAACTGGACATCGCGGCCAGCCGATCGAGGGATGAAATCTTTCTTCATGTGGCCAACCTCAGCTATGCGCGAGCCGTGGCAACCGAGCTCGCGGTCGAGGGCAGGTCAATTGCCGGGTGTCGAGTGATCCAGATTGCGCCCGACAATCTCCGCCAGAGAGTTGACGAAGTTCAACCTCAGGTATTCCGGCCCGTCGAAGAGACTCTTCCCTCAGTCCTGCCTGTGACGTGCCAGTTTCCCGCAGGCTCTGTGAGCGCGGTTGTCATCAGACTCAATAATTGAACGGCCATCCCGCGCGCAACGGACAGCCCGCATTGCGGACCCGCCACCGCTTCCCGGAACGCCCACCTCTTTCAGAGTTATAAAAGTCCCGGCGGAACTCTATTATTTTGGTGCTTTTGGGAATGGAAAGTGAACATGGTCACCGAAAGGGGAGGAAACCGATATTGAAAGCCTTTCCCCCGAATGCTCAATTTAGTTTGGACCGGATGGACAGCTTCGGGATGTTCAGCGTCATTCATTGCGGTGAGGTTGTCGCCCGCAAGAGTTTCAACTTCGACTTCTTGTGTTGGGCTGAAGTGCTCCAGATTCACCTGTGTTGAAATGGCGTTCTGCCAGTCCCTATTGACCGCAAACATCGTCATCGACCCATCACTCGTGCTGCGAGTCGCCAGCACATCGAGGTATGGAACATCGTTTATCTCCGGAACGCGTGTTAGCCCTTCATGCACATCATATTCGCGAACTCGCGTCTCGGTTGCGATAACCTGATCTCCGGCGTGATTTGAATAGAGGTCAAAGGCCCAGTATTGGGGAGTTCCATAGACGCGCCCTTTGTCCTTTTGGATCCCCGCAAATTCCAACAACCCTGTCATGTCGGAGACAGGAACGAAGTCTGCGTGGCTGAGAATCATGTTCATCCACGCTGCTCCCAGGACTGCTCCTCCCTGATTGTCCCAGCGAGGCAGGCCTGACCCTTCGGGTGAGGTAAAAAGCCATTCCGTGTAAGCTACTTTCACGCGGTCACGAGTGGCAGGGTTGGCATCAATTTGGTTGCGCAGGAGCTCAAGCGCGTTCGCCACATCGACAGGAACGGAGAAATCGGCAGCGAGAATGGAGTCGCGGTCGGCGTTCTTTTTCACCATTCTATCCATGCCGACAACGAAGTGGGAGGTCAGGTAATTTAACTCCCCGCCATCCCCCCGGATGAGCGCGCCATTCCAGTCCTTATAGAAATCAACATCTGCCCCGTTGGCGAAGATCATTGTGGCGGGAGGAACAAGGTGCCGGATTGCTTTGTAGAAAGTGGTATACCGTGAAGCGTAGGTCTCCGGCGTTTGCCAGCCGATCTGGAAGTGCCCCCACAGCTCATTTCCCAGTTCCCACGCGGCCACAGGGTAAGGATTCGGATGGCCGTTTGCGGCGCGGCGTGCTCCTTCCTTCGTGGCCGGCCCTCCCTGGCAGTACTCAACCCAATCGCGAGCCTCGCCCGGCGTTCCGCTGCCGAGATTCAAACAGATCTGAGCTTGGGCGCCAATCCGTGAGCAGAAATCCATTAGCTCATCGGTCCCGAACTCGTTGTACTCGGGAATCCCCCAGGATTGATTCAACATGGTCGGACGTTGATCCACCGGTCCTATTCCATCGCGCCAATGATAGCCGCTGGTAAAATTCCCTCCGAAGCGCAGGAGGGGTGAGTTCAATTGCTTCGCCATTCGGATGACGT
Organism: Terriglobia bacterium; assembly: GCA_035934315.1. Classification (GTDB taxonomy): domain Bacteria; phylum Acidobacteriota; class Terriglobia; order UBA7540; family UBA7540; genus DASYXZ01. Next base: position 29,654 of record DASYXZ010000081.1, read on the forward strand.
CCGGATCCATCCGGTCTATTGCGTCCGCCGGATAGAGACGAATTTCATCCAGGGAAATTCGGACGTCGCCTTCTATGGAAACGGCAAAATCCACGGCCCCCAGCGGTGGCACTGTGCCTTCTGGAATCGCCAGGCGGAAGTGATATTTATTCCAGCTTGAACCCTGGGGCACATTCAATTGGGTTGAGGCAAGCACGTGGTCGGGATTGTCGTGTGCCCTGAAGCTGACTTTGATTTGAGCTGGCGAAGCGGCGGACATCGAAAAAAACACTCCCGTGTAATTCAATTCACGCTCCATGGGCAGGTACACGGTTTGGCGGATGCCAACTTCCTGGTCTGGTCGTCCCATCACGTAGAGATATTGGTGGGAGTTTGCCGCGTTGCCCCAACGCGATTCATATCTCCACCCATCTTCATTCCGGAGAGGAAGCCAGGGCAAGGGCAGCCCCATGTGCGAAGACTGAACAAACTGTTGCGAGGAAAAGCGTTTAAGCAGAGTCTCCAGGCTTGCAGGGTACGTCTCGAAACTTGGGTTATCCAAAAGCTGCGCGGAGACGCCACCGAAGGTTGAATTCCCGATGTCTTCAAGGAATGTGCCGTAAACCGTGCGGGGAATTCGGAAGGAGGCGGACCGGTCTGCATCAATAGTTATGGTTGCGCCCGGTTGCTGGATTCGAACGTAGCGCGAAAGTGATTGGGCCGCCGGCAATTCCAAAACTGTGAAGGCCATGGTCATGTAAAGGCAAACGCAAATGGTATTCCGCTGCGGCTTATCATGACATCTCATGCGGAGTTCTCCTTGAATATCGAATGATGCTCAGCGAGCGTGGGCAGCGCCTCCCGGATTGAACTCGCTCAATCAGGGCATGCTCACAATTCAAGACGGCCCTCACAGAATCGCGCCAATTATACGCACATCCCGAAAAATAGTTGAATTTAGAATCAGGTCGCCTGTGAACTCCCGGTTGGCGACGGATTTCGGGATTTCTTCGTCGCCATCTACTTTGACCAGGCGAAAGTTCCCGGGCCCTGCCAGGCGATAATTCCCAATGGCACAGGCCTCGCCGTCCCAAACCGGGTTTGATCTGAGCCGGTCATGCATTAGGGTCGTCCGCTGCAAAACCTAGTACAGAGGGCTAACCTTTTCATATTATACCTGGGAAATAAAAACCTAAAAAAAGACTTGACAAAGGTTAGAGCCTTTGCTTATATGGCCTACGATCATTGTAAGCGCTTAACCAAGCGCCTTGTTTTTTGCGTCGGCAATTTTCCTTTAGAAGTTTGAGTACTGATTATTCAGGGCTCGCGGCCTCGGCTGCTGGCCGTTGCAATTCAAGTCGGGTGAGTGGTCAATCGTTTAACAATTTTTAGCTGGGAGGAAATAATGAAACGACTCCTTTGTATGGCCCTGTTGCTGGGAGTACCCCTTTTGGCGGTTCTCAGTGTGCGAAGCGTTTACGCACAAGTGGGAGCAGATCGCGTCGCGGTGACGGGTCTTGTGACCGACCCTTCCGGGTCGGCAGTCCCCGATGCCGCCATCACGCTCATAAACCAGGATACCAGCGTAAAAACTGTGTTAGCCTCAAACGGCGTCGGTAACTTCACCAGCCCGGCGATCATTCTGGGCACGTACACCTTGCAGGTCTCAAAGCAAGGGTTCAAGGCCTACAGCCTTCCTGACCTGGCACTGACGATCGGCGGAAGGACTTACACACAGAACGTCGCGCTCGAAGTCGGCGCGACAAGCCAAACTGTTGAGGTCAAGGCCTCCGCGCAGCTCATCAACACTCAGAGTCCCACGATATCTTATCAGGTCGGCAAGGAATATTATCGCGACCTTCCGGACGTGATGGGCGCTGATGTGCGCCTGGCTGAAACCAAACTCATCTTGTCGCCTGGCTACGTTCCGACGGCGCCGAACGGCGATGCGATCTTTCGCGGCGACGCGTTTCAATCGCGCATCAACGGCGGCCAAACAGTATCATGGGAAAGCTGGTTTGACGGCGCTGAATACGGATACGCCGAGGGCCACCAGCAGACGCATGAAAGCTCCATCCCCTATGCTGCTGTGCAGGAATTGACCACCACGGTGAACAACTTTTCCGCCCAGTACGGGCACACCAGCGGCGGCCTGGCCCTTTACACCACCAAGTCCGGCACCAGCAAGCTCCACGGCAACGTGTACGATTTTGTGACCAGCGACAATTTGGATGCGTCGAACTTCTTCCTCAATAATGCCGGTGTGGGCGTTCTCCCGCTGACGCAGAACAACGTCGGCATCGCCATCGGCGGGCCAATTCCCAAGGTCCATAAATGGGGCAAGACATTTTGGTTCACCAACTATGACCGGCTCGATTATCACAGTACGGTCAATACCGGATTCCAAAACACGCTACCCATTCCGGCGGAGAGGAGTGGCAACTTCAGCGCCTTGTTGGCTCCGCCGTCAGGGACACTTACAGCGAACGGATGCACAAGCTCTCCTTGCCAAATTGGGGCGGATGTGCTGGGCCGACCCATCTATTACGGGGAAATCTTCAATCCTGCCACCACGCGGACGGTGAGCGGGATCCCCGTTCGCGATGGTTACGGATTTGACCCTGTCACCGGATTGCCTACGGCGACGGCGAATATGATTCCGGCGAACGATCCACTCATGGTGGGGAACCCGGCGGCACAGAAGGTCGCCTCGCTCATCCCTGCGCTTGACCGCAACACGCTGTTCTCTCCCAACGAGTTCGGCGGCACTTCAGACGACAACAATAACATTAACGTCTGGACGTGGCTGATGAGGGTTGATCACACGTTCAACGATAAGTGGTCCGCCTCTCTTACTTACTTTCAGAATTATCGGCCTCGAACTGCCCACTGCGGCGGCCCCCAAGGCTGCACGACGGCGCACAACGGGGAGACGGACTCCCAGGCAAACGACACTTATATCGGCCAGGGCTTCTATCAACTGATCACGAATCACTTTGCGCACCTGCAAATAAACACGGTGATCAAACCGAACCTGTTCAATCACGCCACACTGTCCTATGACCGTTGGGTGATGAACGGCCATCAATTGTCCGCAGGAGTGGGGTGGAACCAGAAGCTGGGGCTCGGACTACCCAACCTGCCGCAGTTCAATAATGCGGGGTTCCCCTCGCTCAACTTTAACGGAGGGCCGGTGGGCTACACGAGCTATGGGACACCTTGGACCACTGGCGGATCTGACATCAATAACCGGTACCAATTTTATGACGATCTCACCTGGATCACCGGCAAGCACACTTTGAAGGCCGGCCTCCAGAGCGAATATATCAACTTCCCCCAAACAGGCTGGGCTGTGAACACCGGCGGCAGTTTCACCTTCAGCGGCCTGGAGACCGGAGGATACGACAGCAAAGGAAACAACCTGAGCACGACCGGCGACGGGTTTGCTTCCTTCCTGCTCGGTCAGGTTTTTTCCTCAGGCTTCACTGTCCCCACCAACTACATGCCGAAAATATATTACGCTGCTCCCTGGGTGAACGACTCTTTCAAGGTGACACCCCACCTCACCCTCGATTACGGGCTACGTTTCGATTGGAATTCAGGTGTCTCTGAGCAGCATGGCCGCTTCTCAACATTCTCGCCCACCACTCCCAACCCTGCGGCCGGCAACCATCTGGGTGCCACAGTGTTTGGGAGCGTCGCCAACGGCAATAGCGCCTCCGGAATTGCCCCTCGCGCTGGGTTTGCCTATCAGTTGGGGCAGAATAGCGTTATTCGCGGCGGGTATGGCCTCTACTACGGCGCCACCATCGCCGACTCGTGGGTGTCTTACCCGGTGGACGGGTATACGACCAACCCAACGACGCCGAACACCACCAATGGGGAATTTCCCGCTTGGTACTTCGGTAGTGGATTCCCATCAAGCGCCATCACCTTCCCTCCAAATCTCAGCCCTTCGGTGAGAAATGGGGGCTCTCCCGTCGGCGTTTTGCCTAACGGCTACGAGATGCCGATCTGGCAGAACTGGACTGTTTCCTTCCAACACCAGTGGGGTAGCAACATGAGCCTCGACGTGGCTTACGTGGGGAACCACGGAACTCGGTTGCCCAATGATATAGCCTCCCTTGGCCCGTACCAAAACATGAACACGGACAGCGTCCTGAATTACGGAGCAGCAGTTCTCGGCGCTCGAATCGTGAACGGCGTTCCTGACCCGGTTGCGGCGGCGGCAGGAATCACATCTCCTTATCCCGGGTATACAGGGGGCGTCGCCCAGTCCTTACGGCCCTGGCCGCAATACCAGGGGATCACGTGGCGCAAACCTCACACGGGAAAGAGCCACTACAACTCTCTGCAAGTTCAGTTCAAGAGGAATGACCATAACTCTTCGCTCACTGTGTCTTACACGTGGTCCCGGCTCATGAATAACGGCGCGGAATCCGGGCAACAAGGCACTCTCAATGTCCAGGATCCAAGCAACATGAATGACCTGATTGGCCTCAGTTCCGACGACGTCCCGCAAATTCTGACCTTTGGTGAGGTCTATACTCTTCCATTCGGCAAAGGGCAGAGGTTTGCAGGGAATAGTTCAGGGCTCGTGGACAAGATCATCGGTAACTGGAAGATTTCGGGGATCGCCAGTTACGAGTCGGGTCGTCCGTTGACGATGTTCGTGAACAACAATCTGGGCGGATTCCTGTTCAATGTCGCCAAGTTCCCTAACGTTGTTTCCGGGCAAAATCCGGTTAACCCGGCGTCGTTTAGTGATCCTTTCACCCAGAGGTATTTCAACTCGGCAGCCTTTTCGATTCCCGGTCCACTATCCTTCGGCAATTCGCCGAGGACAAGCGGGAATATTCGTGGATTCCCGTATTACAACGAGGACGCCTCGATTTACAAGGACACCTACTTCGGCGAGCAAAAATACGTGAGGCTCGCAGTTGAAGGCGGTAACATCTTCAACCGGGTTGACTTCTGCTCGCCGAATTCGAACGTCCAATCCGGCGGCTTCGGGCAGACATTCACCCAGTGCAACATTCCGAGGCGCATTCAGATCGGCTTGCAAGTCTTCTTCTGAGATGCGTTTCAGGTTGTGATCAGCGATGGCCCGGCTCCAACGAGCCGGGCCATTTTTTTATTGGTTCATTAATGGCGGGCGCCGGCTCTCCACCCGATCAGGCTTCAGTCCCGCAACGCGCCGACAAGCGGCGGCGCCGCAGAAAGACCCCAGAACAAAGAAGGGGGTTGTTGGGCTGCGAGGTTAGGTTCCGGCAAGTTTTTCTTTACGCACAATTCCGCGGCCTTCTTGAATGTGGATGAGCTGATTGGCTTCGACCTTCTGAACGCGCTCGACAAGGCCGGAAGGCCAGCGGATCTCAATCAGACCCACCTGCCTGGCGCGGCCAAGCCCGAAATGAAGGCGAAAATCGTTTTGGGAAAGATAACTGGCGCCGCTCATCACCTCGTCAATTTGAGAATGATCTCCCGTTACAACTGTGACTCGGGCTCCAATCGCGCTTCGATTGGATTTGACGCCGATGCACTTGACTTTGATCCATTTATTTTCCTTTGCGCAATCATTGCGAAGCAACGACGGAGGCTCGTTCATATTGATGACGACAGCGTCCATGTCACCATCATTATCATAGTCTCCAAAGGCGCAGCCGCGGCTGGTATGCGGCTGGGTGATGCCGGGCCCGGCCTTCGGGGCTACATTTTCAAATCGTCCGTCTCCCTTATTGCGGTAAAGGACCTTGGGTGATGCGTAATTGGCCATTAGCCCGCGCCCCTCGACCTGCGGGTAAACGTGCCCGGTGGAAACGAAAATGTCCCGCCAGCCATCATTGTCAAAGTCCTGAAATCCCGCCCCCCAGCCGACATTGGCCGTGGCCGATGCGAGGCCGGCCTGATAAACTGCGTCATAGAACGTGCCGTTGCGGTTGCTGTGGTAGAGGCTGAGGTTTTCCCCGGCGAAATTTGGTTTCAAAATGTCAAGCCAGCCGTCGCAGTCGTAATCTCCCACGGCAACCCCCATTCCGCCTTGCGTGGCTCCGTTCCCGCTGAGCGCGCAACCAGCGGGTGTACCGATTTCCGTAAAGGTACCATCGTGATTGTTGCGGTACAGGAGACTGGGCGCTTCGTCGCAGGCAACATAGATGTCAGGCCACCCGTCGTTATCAAAGTCAGCCGCAGCAGCCCCCATCCCATAAGAACCCACGGGAAGCCAGTTGGCGCGCAAGACATAGGGGTCCGGCGACCCGCGCGGGATGCTTACACCGGCTGCCGCCGAGACATCCTCAAAAGTGCCATTGCCCCGGTTATGGTAAAGGATATTCGTCCCTCCCCCCATTCCCTGAGGGCCGCAGGGCACAGCGAGACCGTAGTACGTGCAGAGCGGATCAGCGCCCGGCGCGGGAGTGATGTGCGGATCAAAGTTCACGTAGTTGGCCACAAATAGGTCCAGGTGTCCGTCACGATCATAGTCCAGGAAGCAGCACGCGACATTCCACCTCGGGTGAGGACCAGGCTGGGCGAGGCCGGCCTTCCCGGTGGCATCGGTGAAGGTGCCGTCGCCGTTATTGTGGTAAAGAACGTTTTGGCCCCAGTAAGTCACGAATAAATCGTCATAGCCATCGTTGTCGTAATCGCCCACGCAGCAACCCTGACCCCAGCCTGTACGGACCAAGCCTGCCGCTCGTGTGACATCCGTGAAGGTCCCATCGCGATTGTTGTGGAAGAGAAAGTTTGACGGGGGTGGGCCGGGAGAAGGATCGTCAAATTGAGTTCCGTTCACCATGAAAATGTCAGGCCAACCATCATTGTCATAGTCCAGGAATGCGACGCCACATCCCATCTCTTCCACAAGGAACCGCTTGCTGGTTATCGCACCGGTTACGTTCGCCGCCTTGCCGAGCCCTGCCTGTTCGGCGACATCCGTAAAGCGAAATCCCAAGTTGCCTGCCGAAATTTCCGGATGTGACCTCTTCACCGTCGGTTTTTGAACAGCCGCAGTTTTGGATAGTCCGGGGACAAGTATAGACGCTGGCACGGACGCGCCGAGGCGCCCAAGCCGTTGCAGAAATTCGCGACGCGACCCCGGGAGGTTCCTGGGGGAGTTAGTGGGGTTCATTTTCAGGCACTTTGGAAGATTCTGGCAAGTCTTGTTGGTGACTGGCATTCCGCCAAAGTATGGCGGTGGCATTCTGGTTCTTATGAATTTCCTCGAATCGTTTGAGGGCTTCTTCGCTTTCAGGGATTTTTCCGAGCTTCCGCAGGGCGACGCTTAGAAGGTAGTAGTACTCCGGCGTGCTGGAATTAATCGCGATGGCCTTCAACGCGGCATCCGTGGACTTCTGCCAATTGTTTTGAGTTTGATACGCCTTGGCCAGATCATAATAGGCGAGGTCGCACTTGGGATCTTCGACCAGCGCCTTGTTGGCGAACTCGATGGCGCGGCTCGTCTCTTGTTGCCGGTTGTAGTGGGCGCTGAGATACTCATAGGGCCATGGCGAATGTAAGTGCCGCGCTTCATCCATTTGCGCGGCTGTCGTGTAGTCCTTCACCGCCTCGGCATTGTCTCCCAGGACTTCCGTGACCAGGCCCAGGTTGGCATACGCCTTCATGTAGGAAGGATTCAACTGGATGGCGGTTTTGAACTCTTTTTCAGCGAGAGGAAAGACTTGCCGCGTGTAGTAAATTCGACCGAGGAAGTAGTGAATTTCGTCCGAGTTCGGTTCCAACTCGGCCGCCGACCGCAACTCCACTTCGGCCAAATCGTAACGGCCCAGGAAGGTGCATACCAAGCCGAGGATCTTATGCGCTTGGGCGTCCTTAACGTTAAGCTGAAGGGACTTGGAAAGCTCGCTGACAGCGCCTCCGATTTCGTGGGTCCGAAAAAACACATAGCCAAGATCGTAGTGCGCCCTGGCCGAGCCGGGATGATCCTGAAGATAGCCCTTCAAGCCTGCGACGGTTTCCTGATACCGCCCGGTCTCAATGTTGTCCTCAAGCGGCTTGAGTTTCTGCAGGTCATCCTCGCTGCCGGTTTGAACGAGACTTCCCTGGGACCGAGGGGTGAAGGCGGCCGTGTCGTCATTCTGGCTGGGGGCTTTCTTCTGTGCGCTGACTGAAAGTGTAACGACGACCAAAGCAATCAGCAAACAGGCGATTCGCCCAATCCACGCGCGGGTTGAGGGTCCTTCACAATGCGAATCAGGCGATGCAACCACCGTGTTACAGTTCCCTCCGGACGTACCCTTGCGCAATTCAGTTTTAGCTTTAGCTATTCTCTTCATTCACGGTTCGGCCTAATGCCGTACGTTCTGCTTGGATACGCCAAGCTGTTTGAGTGCGGCGGTCAGGTTCTCCTGCGCTTCAAGGTATTGGGGATCGAGTTTGAGAGCCTGCTGAAAGATGGCGACCGCCTTCTGCGACTCGCCCTTTCGAGCCAGCGCTAATCCCAGGTAATTATAAGCCTCGGGCCATGAAGGTCGCAATCGGATTACCTGCTCGAATTCTCCGATCGCCCCATCGAGGTCAGCTTTATTAAGCAAAATCTTCGCCAACGAGAAACGGGTTTCAGAATCGCCGGGCTTTAAGCGAACAGTCTCCCGCCATTCTCGAACCGCCCCTTCCAAATCTCCCTTCTTGAGCAGAGCCTCTCCGAGCCCCTCATGAGCCTCAGCCGAATTCGGGGCCAATCGGACGACCGTCTGGAAATCGGCAATGGCCGCATCAATTTTTCCATCCACCAGTTCTCCTTCCGCCTGGATGAACTGGGCATCGGCAAATTGCGTTTTAGTCTGCGCGGCGATGAGTTGTTGGGCGATCTGGAACTGTTTTGCGGCTTCGTCGCCGTGCCCGGAGCGCCCCAGGGCCAGGCCCAACTGATAGTAAGCATCGCCCCGCTGTGGATCCAATTTCACGGCCTGGCGGAGATACATAATCGCTTCCGGATATTTCTTCTGGCCGACGAGAAGTTTACCGAGCGTGTACTGCGCATCCGCGGCCTGGGGGTCCATTGCCACAACTTGGCGGAGTTCGTTGATTTCCTGCTCGATGTTTCCCTGCCGACCGTAAGTTATCGCCAGATTGTAATGAGCGCTGGACATGGTGGGGGCGAGCTTGATAGCGGTTTGCAGTTCCTGAACGGCCGCACTGAGATCGGTTTCAGTCAGGACAGCCCCGAGATCGGAGTGAGCTTCCGCGTAATCGGGCTTCTCCTGAATGGCCTTGCGGAATTCCTCGATGGCTTGGGCGGTCTGATTGGACTGGGCATACACAAGGCCCAGGGCGTTGTGGGCTTCGTAGAAATCGGGCGCTCCTCGAATCGCGGCTCGCAATTCCTGCACCACTACCTCTTCGCTGGCGCCCTCCTTGCCCAGCAGGCGGCCGAGCACGAAATGCAACTCCGGGTTGTCCGCCTTCCCTTGGGCGACCCGCTGAAGCCCGGAGATCACTTCCGTTAGATCGGTTTGCCCCCTGGCGGACCGCGGGTCCAATCGAAGCGCGGCGTCCAATCGATGGAGAGCAGCATCGGTTCTGTGGAGCTTCAGAAGGATGACAGACTGATCGATATAACCGGGAAAATCATTGGGATTCAGAGCCAGCGCGCATGCCAGGTTGTCAAGAGCGGACTGATATTCGCCGAGGTCTTTAAGAGCCATCCCCAGAAATGCGTAGGCTTCTCCGGAGGTGGGGTCGAGTTGGGTAGCTTTTTTCAAATGAGAAATGGCCTCGTTCCTCTGGCCTCCGTACCACAGGGCAACCCCGAGATTGTAATGTGCCCCGGAGGATTGCGGGTCCAGCGCCACCGCCTGATTCAGTTCTTTCATCGCATCGGGCAACTTGCCTTGCTGGCCTAAGATAAATCCGAGCAGGTTGTGAGCCCTCGCGTATCCAGGGTCGGCTTGCACGGCGGCACTGAGTGAATGGGTTGCTCCCTCAAAGTCTCCTCCGTCGAGTTCCTGGGCGCCCTGGTCACACAGTTTCTGGGCGTCTGGATTGGCAGGCACAGGAGGAACGCGAGGTGGGCTGGTGGAAGCGAGCTGGTTTAAAACAGAACCCAGCGTGTAATAACCTTCGCCCATTTGTGGCGCCAGCCGAAGACTGGTTTCAAGCCATCGAACCGCCTTTTCCAAGTCGCCCATTTGCCGGTAGGTTTGAGCCATCTCGTACTGGTTCCGATAGGCGATGGCGTCCGGGGGATGGAGGGCCAGGGCCTGCTCGAACTGTGCCAACGCGCCCTTAGGGTCGCCCTTGGCGCGCATCACTAGGCCCATATTCAGATGGGCCTCGATACTCTTGGGGCGCAGAGCCAGCGCCTTCTGAAGCGCCTCGTAGCCGGAATTAAAATCGCCCACGCTGGCCAAAGTCGAGCCGAGATTGTTGTAAGCCCGGAAGTAGTCCGGCTTCAATTCCACGGCTCTTCGATATTCCCCAAGACCGGCAGATATTTCATTGTTTTGAACATAGGCATTCCCAAGACCGTTATGAGCCTCGGCAGATTTGGGATTCTGCTTCAGAACAGTTTGGTATTCGGCGATCGATTCCTTGATCTGGCCTCCCTCCTCCAAAGCGAGCGCCAATGCCAGGCGCGCCTTCTCAAACCTGGGTTGAAGCAGGAGGGCAGTTTTCAACTCCTTCGTCGCTTCATCCATGTGTTGGGAGCCGGCGGCGATGAGTCCGAGGTAATAATGGGCCTGAACGTCATTGGAGTTGAGGGCAAGGGCCTTGCGGAAAGCTGACTCGCTCTCGGTCGGGTTGCCCAATTGGACCAGCGCTATCCCTAATCCATCATAAGCCGGGCCGTTTTGGGGATCGCTGCGGAGAGCCAATTGGAATTGCGCCGCCGCTTGCTTCCACTTCTGCTCGGTCAACAGGATAACTCCCTGACGATAGGGCTCTGCACCCGATTTCGTTTCCGTTCCGGCTGGGAAAAGCTGGGCTGAAAGAAGAAAGGACAGGACGAGAATAAGAACGGAACCGCCGGGAATGGTCCGAAGCCAGCCACGTCCACACGCCCAACTGGCATTCTGAGTATCGCCGCGCTGATGCCCTTTGTTCATAAAGGCTCTTCGCACCGATTCTCCCGGGGCCACGCGAAAATTCGCCGCAGGGCCTCTCGTCTGGGGAGAAAGGAACGTCTCACGTCCTCTGAAAATGTCTCCTTCCGTGAAGCTCCTCCATACCAGAAAAAAAAGGCCGGCATTCTCATCAGTCAATTGGGTGGCAGTAAATGGAGCTGTAAGTGAGTCCGCTCACTGTGCTCTGTCTTGAGCTTTTGCCATTCCGCGTATTGTTGCTTGGACTCGGCGCTCTTACCGAGTAGATGAAACAACAGATACAACTGGTAGTGGGCCTGGGCTGACGTCGGATCGAGTGCGATCGCGCGTTCGAGATCCTCCTGCGCCTCCGCATAGTCGTGCTCTGCAACAAGGATGGTTCCCAGTTTAACATACGAGGGTGCATACTGGGGATGGCTCTTGATCAGATTGCGAAGGAGCGCCACCGCACGATCATTTTGGCCGAGGTGGCTGTACGTCAGACTCAAGTAATACGAGGCTGCAACCTGGTTGGGCTCCTCTTGGAGGCTTTGTTCCAATGAGGATCGCGCTTCAGTGTAGTGGCCCTGCAAGTAATATACCGTCCCCATGGCGTAATTCAACACCTGGTCTTGAGGATGTTTCTGCAAAAGCCCACGCAAAAGCGACTCGGCTTTGGGTAGGTCGTCCCGGGCCACGTACGCAGAAGCAAGAACGTAGACGTAGCTGTCGCGGTCAGGTTTCAGCGCGGCGGCTTTCGAGAGAGCAGACACTGCGTCGTCAATCAGATTTCGCTCCAGGCAGACCTTTCCGAACTCAAACAGGATATCGGGATTTTCCGGCTCCAGTTGTTTCGCCTTCAGAAGATACGCCAACGCCTTTTCAGAATCTTTTTGCTGCTCGGCCACTTCGGCCACTCCCAGATCGCAAGCCGCACATGCCGGATTCAAGGTGAGAGCTAGTTGGAAATTCCGCTCGGCTCCATCCAGGTCTGCCATCTGCAGATAACTTTTTCCAAGATTCCCGGCGAGGGTCACGGAAGTATGCCCTGCATTCCTTGATTCCACTGCTTCGAAAATTCCCTTCGCCTCGGCAGCCATCCCATACTTCACCAGGATCTGGCCAAATTGAAGGGATGATTCATCAGAGGGAATGGGCAAATCCTGCCAAGCGCGAATCACCCCTGCAAGCGCTTCCTTCTCTCCCAGCGACCCATAGTCTGTAGCCAGCAGCAGAAGGCCCTCTTCGGACCTGCGCAGCTCGGCAACGATAGGGCGTGCGGCATCGAGAGATTTCTGATAGTTGTGCTGGGAGGCCTCAAGCTTGGCCAAATCATACCGGGCATTGTTGTTCGTCGGATCGATCTTCAGCGCTTGCTCGAAGCTTTTCCTCGCCAAGTCGGGCTTATCCTGGAGCGCGTAGGCGTCTCCCAGGGTGGTCCAAGTTCCTGGTAAATGAGGATTTAGCTTAAGAGCCTGGTTAAGGAACTGAATGCTCACTTTGTACTGGCCTTGCTGCAGACGAATGGTGCCAAGCATCGCTAAGGCCAGCGGTCGGGTGGTCGGATCCCCCATGGCCAGCCGCGCCTCGTGTTCCGCTTCCTCCGCGTGTCCCTGGCTCAGCAACTGCGCAGCGGCCTCGATGTGGCTGAGCTGGGCAATGCCGACACTGGCCAGAAACGAAACGCCCAGCACCAGGCCACAACATATGCGAGCCAATCGATTCAGGAAGGCAGGGTATGTGACGAACTTAGTATGCATGTCGTGCGTAATTCGTGCAGAAGACCGCTTGATCAGACGCCAGCGTCATTATCTCACGCCACCAGAATCCGGACAACCGCGGGAGTAAAGCCATTGTTGAGCCAGGCCATGCCCGGCTCGATAATCCAATGCCTCGGGCAGCGCGGCCGAACGCGCCATGAGGAGAATGCAGTTTGCCTTGAAGTTCGATTCCTGAGCGGATAAACTCGATTTTTCGAGTGAAGGGCAATTCTGGGCCGATCAAATTATCAAGCGCGAAATGTAAACGTGCCAACAAATACCACGGAACGCCCCGCTAAACATTTTGTTCCGTGGCACTCAAACAAAATTAAGCCGCGCGAATGATTCCAAAATTTTCCGGAGCCCGCGAAGATTTCTCCCGCCCTCAGAAGCCGGTCCGTGTGTGCTATGGTCAGAAAACCATTAAAACGGAGTTCATCGGATCCCTCTGTGACCTCCGCGATAAACCATCAAGCCGTGATGGTCGGGGCCTGGGTCAAGCCACGAAAAAAAGAGGAGTGCGAAACGCCGCCGGCCTGCTCATAGCACTCAGCATCACGGGAATTGCCTCTGGCCGCACAAGATCAAAAACTGCCGTGGGGGGAGAAACCCGGTATCAAAACACCGCGCCCGGAGCAGCCTATGTCGGCTCCGAGACCTGCAAGGAGTGCCATCCCGATATCTATCATGAATATCGTCAAACGGCGATGGGACAATCGATGGCGCTCGCAAGCGACCCGCAGCAGTTGGCGAAAGTCGTACAGCCCATATCGATTCATGACAAGAAGTTTGGCACAACTTTCGAGATGATTCGCAAAGGGTCAGACCTGTATCAATCCGAATACCAAGTGGACGCTCAGGGCCGGGATATCTTCAGAAACACACAAAAGATGGCCTATGTGATCGGCGCCGGTGAAAATGGGGTAGGCTACATCTTCCCACGGGGTAACTACCTGTTGGAAGCTCCACTTTCGTATTACCCAAGGGCCGGGACATGGGCACTCTCGCCCGGATATGAAATCCGCGACTTCGGCTTCTCACGGCCCGTTTCGCCCGGCTGCATCGCGTGCCACACCGGCCGCGCACAGCCTGTCCCGGGGGGCCACGGGCTTTACCGCGAGCCCCCCATCAGCGAAGCGGCCATTGGCTGCGAGAACTGTCACGGGCCGGGGCAGCTTCACATTGAAGCACGGATGAAAGGGGCTCCGCTCACCGGAACGGTGGACCCGATGATTGTGAATCCCGCCGACTTACCGGGATGGCTGGCGGATAACATTTGCATGAAATGCCATCAGGCCGGCGACGCGCGGGTTCTTAAACCCGGAAAGAGCTATTCCGATTTCCGTCCGGGGACGCCGCTGGACAAGACGGTGGCGATCTTTATGGTTCCGTTCGACCGAAGTTCGCCGCCCAAGGATCCGCTGCTTCAGCACTACATCTCGATGATTTTGAGCAAGTGCTACTCGGCAAGCGGAGGGCGACTCCACTGCATCACGTGTCATGACCCGCATCTCCAACCCCCAGCTTCGGCAGCGCCGGAATATTTCCGCAAAAGATGCCTCAAATGCCATTCCGAAAAGTCCTGTTTTCTTCCTATCAAGGTGCGCCTTGAAAAGACTCCGCCCGATGATTGCGCGGGCTGCCACATGCCGAAACAAAACCTGCAGTTGGTTTCGCACTCAGCCCTCACCAATCACCGCATTGTGGCGTATGCGGGCGAGCCGTTTCCGGAAGCGGCCTTCCACATGGCTACCGGCCAAATGCCCGACCTCCTTCATCTCGATGCCATCCCCGCCAAACACTCCGCGCCTGTTCCTCCGCTCGTCCTGCTGGAGGCCTACGGCCAAGTAAAGGATTCCCATCCCGGGTACGGGCCGCGCTTTAACGCATGGCTCGATAAAGCCGCGCAGACCAATCCTGAAGACGCTTACGTCCTGGCAGCGCTGGGAAGAAGGAAGGCGGCGGAAGTAAGCCCCCAGGGAAAGGCGGAAGCAATCAAGTTGCTTTCCAAGGCCATACATTCCGGCTGGACGGAAACGCCGGACTACGCGTTGCTGGCAGAGTTGCTAGCTGAATCGGGACGCACCCCCGAAGGCATTGTCGTTTTGAAGCGCGGCATCGAGGTGAATCCTTCCGATGACGGACTTTACAGGATGCTGATGGCTCAGTACGTAAACCTTCAGCAGTACGACAACGCTCTCGGAGTAATCAAGCAGGAATTGGCAATCTTTCCCCAGGACCCGTTCATGCGCGACCTGTTGAAGAAAGCGGAATCGGCGCCAGCGCAATAGCTTGCCGTCCGACGAAAATGCGCGCCCTTGCCGCAAAGTCCATTCTTGCGCCGGCCGCACGAACTCCAATGGAATTTTCTCCACACTCATCTCTCATGCCATCCAGTACCGCTCTCCCGGCCCCGATGCTGTGAAGGTAACAACGGCGAGCCATCAACTCCTGCCTCTCGCTTCTGTTGTCGCTCAGCACCTTCCATCTTGACTCGCGTAATAAGTGGGCTAATACTGGGCGGGTGAATTTCAGGGCGCTTCTGAGCTCAATTGTTCTTGCAGCGGGTGTGGCCCTCGCAGTCACGACCATCGCCAGGCCGGGCGGCAGCTCGCTGCAATCGCCAAAACCACCGCTTCGCCTGAGCTTGAAAGAACTCGAAATTTACAAGCATGCCAGGACGCTTGTTGATTGGACGCCGCGTGAAATCAAGGACGCTCCGGCCCTTTACAAAGTGCACGCCACCGTGAGTCAAGACGAGCTGCCAGAGATTCTGCAGCGCGTCGGAGAGGAAGGGGCGGCGATGAATTCCGATTTCCGCAATGTCGCCTGTGACGAACATGTTTACTCCGAATGGACCGTGGGAAGTCCCATCGCCACATTTCGGAAAATGGGGCCGAATGAAGCGGCTCATCTGTTCCGATACATCATTATCCCCAGGCCGGCTGACGATCCTCTGATGTTCAAGGAGTATCGCACCAATCCCGAGGGGCATCCCCTCGACCTCGGCAGCCTCGCTGACCTTCGATTAATCACTACAAACTTTACCGGCAGTTGGGCCTACTTAAACTCGTCCAATCAAAAGGAAAGCCGCTTTCGGTATCTTGGGGAGGAATCCGTTCGAAAGCAGCAATGTTATGTCGTTGGATTCGCCCAGATCCCGGACGTCGCCCAAAACGTCTCCACTTTCGAGGTCGGCGATCGTTCCGCCGTGCTCCTGGTGCAGGGAGTTGCGTGGATCGAGAAGCGATCGTTTCACATTCTCAAGGTGGAGACATGGCTCCTCGCTCCCCGCACCGATATCGGACTTGAGAGCCAGCGCACAACCGTGAACTACTCTCCCATTCGGCCTGCGGGTTTGCAGAAACCTCTCTGGCTGCCTCAAGAAGTAACGGTGGCGGTTCATTTTCAAAGTGTATATATCCGTAATACGCATCTTTATTCGAAATTCAAACTCTTTCGCGTCGAAAGCACGATCAAACCCTGATTGAAAAACGTCTCTGAAGGCTCCTCACTGCGCCGAAACCTGCGGCGGTCTTGGAGATGGACAATGGGTACCCTCCTTTGGATCCCCAGGGGCGCCGGTATCTGACTTGGACGTCCTGTGTTCGATTGTAGAGTGGTGGAAGAGTTAAGGATATTGAGAGGGCCACTTACTGGCAAGATTACTCTTGCTGCTGCCGCGGTCAAAGAGCTGGTGCCGAAGAGAGGACTCGAACCTCCACTCCCTGACGGGAACTACACCCTGAATGTAGCGCGTCTGCCAATTCCGCCACTTCGGCAAATCAAAACAGATTCCATCGCCGCCGCTTCACGGTAATGAATTTCTTTGTAACAGCAATTCTTCATGTTGCCATCCGTAGCAACTTCTGTCAAGGAAAGCCGCTGGTAGGTAGTGTCTTAAAGTTGCGTTGAAAGCAATTCCTTCAAAGTCCAGACGTGATCTGCAAGCCCGGCTTCCATAGCGGGCGTAACTCGAATTGTGCTGTGGATGCGAACGAAATTATAATAGGCGAAAAACAAGGCCAGCATCATGTAGTGATTCTCCCATTTCTTGCTGAAAGCGTTTGTCAGGCGCGTGAATCTACGAATCTGCATACGCATGGTGAGATTGTTTCGCTCTACGTGTGACGTACAAATCTTTTTCGGATCGGGGCATCCGATGACTGGCACTACCTCCGTTGAAACTACTTCCGAAGGTGAATAGCGATGTTCGCCTTCGGGCGAGGCCGCGTACACTTTGACAAGTTGCGCGAAGTCTACTCGTGTTCCGAGACTCAAGCTCACCGCATCACGATAAGCAGAAAATCCGTCTGTTGTCATTTGAAATTTTCCAGCCGCTACCTGATTGATTTTTTCAGTGAACGCCTCTGTGTCCCGCTTTGTGCGGCGTCCGAGATGCCAAGCGAGAACGAGCTTACTATTTCGTTCAATTCCAACGAATGTGTAAGCATCTCCCAATGTCGAGTCATCACTGGCCTGGACTTTCTTTTGCTTCTTGCCGATGAATGACCAAATCTCATCGGCCTGAATTTCGCTCACTGGAACGTTCCGAATCATTTCCTGTGCAAGGTCATCGCACCGATTCCCGGCGAGCATCATTGCTTTCAGGATTGTGTTCTTGTCGAGTCCTGTGATGCGCTGAGTCGAGCGAATCGAGTTACCCTCAAGTAAGAGTTGAATCGCCAAGAGCATTTTTTCTTCGGGAATATTCATACTGCCAAGCGTGTGAGTATGCGGCTCGGTGTAGGTCTTGCGGCACTTCGGGCAGCGGAAGCGCCGCAGTCCGTTGCGATGCTTTCCGAAGCGTTGACATTCAATCTTGCAATCCGGGCAATTCATTTTAGGGGCGTCTTTTGTTTGGCTCATCATGCGAATATAATATAGCTATCGCTTGTTGTTTGTCAAGAGGAAAATGCTTTAAAATACTAACTATATTCATCTTAGAATGATATGTTTACAGGCGGATAGTAAGATTATCCGCCTGCAAACACTGTGCGTTGATACATTAGAGCTTGACTGGTGGCGAGCGACAGCGTAGAATACCTTTGTCGAGGACGGTCATAAGCACCTCGAAGATTCACCGCCTGTGAGTTGGAGCTCACGGGCGGTTTTTATTTTCAGAGAGATTATCGAACTTCCTGCAATGCGGGAGTCAAGGACAAATAATGCGGGAATCGCGGGAATTGTGGGAAAACTTTACTTTTTAAGATGGGGCTTGGTTTTCAATACACGCCTGATTTTGAAATCATCGGCAGCCGTACATCGTGGGTCATTGCGCTTCCATCGGCTGATAGGCGTCCTATCGTTCCAAGACTGCGAAGCGGCTTTCGCAATCATTAAATCCGTAATTTTGACACCAGCCTCTCTGCCCTCTCGCTTATAGGCCAACAGAAGCTCGCTTCGCGTCATATCCTTAGGGGATCGTTTAATCTTGCGCGATTTGCGCTTTTTCCGCATTCTCGCGCTTGCCTGCTTCGGCTGATTTGCTGAAGGTGCCAGAGTTATAGCGGGATAGTAAGGCAGCAGGTCTGCCACGGAAAGATTGATCTGCTTTGCCGTAACTTCCTCCGGCCTAATACTCAATTGCTGCGCAAGCGTTATTCTTACGAGTGCTTCCGGTACTTGCTCGTGCGGGCCGCTAGTGAGTTGTTTGAGCTTTTTGAATGCCTCAAACTGCGCAAGAATAGGAGGCCAGTTTTTGGGGTCATTTCGCTGTTGCTCTTCGAATTCAGCTTGTATCGCATCAGCTTCCAATTTCTTGCAATATCTGGCCGACACTTCGCCTACCTTATTGATTGTGGCGACAAGAATCGGTTTTCCTGTTTCTCCTGTGGGTTGATTGATAGTTCGAATCACAGATGAGTCTTGCCGCAGGGTATCCAACCAAAGAATAAGTAAGTCGGATGGTTCGCTGGTGGCAATCTTTGTCGCCGCGCGTCTGGCGAGCGCATCAAAAGCGCCAATGCTCGCCGCGTTGCCAGTGAGTCGCCACCGCTCAGGCGTATCGCTCCCTGATATTCGAATCCGGTCGGCGCTGAGCCACCAAGACTTTGGTATTGAACGGAATTCATCAGCGATATTTCGCCAGAATTCAGATTGTGGTGAGGCCATCGCTGCCTGTGCGATTCGCCTAAGTGGGGAATAGCCGCCAACTGGGTAGGCTTCCCAGCTTCTCGCCTGGCCGGGCTAGGCGGCTAAAATAGTGTAGCAGAGTTCGTGCGGGTCTACTGCGCTTCTTTCCGTGGCCTTCCACCGGCATGGGTCTTGCGACGCGCGGCCATCATGCGGTAGTGTTCGGAGCCGTGCCGCTTGGCCGTGATGCTTCCACCTTTCCGGCCTAATGTGGCAGCCGAGCTTTCCTGTTTCTGGCGTGGCAGGTCATCGGCTAGGACTAACGCTGCGCTGAGTAGTTCGCGGCATCGCGGCGTGCGGTTTTCTGGCAGCGGAGTAGTGGTCGAAAGAATCAGGTCAACTTCAGAAAGCAGATTCTTGAGAGCGTCAATGCTTCGGGCAGATTCGTTGCTCATGGATTCACAGTAGAGCCGTTACAGGCTGGAATCAAGATTTATTTCCCGGACTTCAACGCAACTTTCACCCACTACCCGCTGGTACATAATCGGCCAGGGATTGTGATTTTGGGCTTGCCCCTCTACCAATGTGAATAGCATAATTTTGAAGGAGATCGCTTTCATTATGAACTCACCGATCATCGTTCCACCGCTTTCCGGGCACACCATAGGATCAATCACCGATGCTTTTGTGATTGCCGAGTGGCAGGATGCGGGTGGCGCCACCGGAGCCCCGCGTCTCATTGCTCCGCGCCACGTTCACTATAGTGATGACGAGGCCTGGTACGTTCTGGAAGGCGTGTTGCGAGTTCAAGTTGGCCCCGAAGAGGTGGAGGCACGCGCGGGCTCCGGCGTGTTCGTGCCGCGACGGACGCCCCACACTTATTGGAATCCGGGACCGGGATGCGTTCGTTATCTGCTCGTTATGACTTCAAACATTTTTCACCTGATTCAGGAAATCCACGCGATGCCTGACCGCAAACCTTCCGCCCTTCGAGCGGTATTCAAAAAATATGATTCTGAACTTCTCGACGCCTAGAGGCCAAATTTCCAAAACATGCGGAAAACTTTTTATCCGCGCATGATCCTGCGCACCAGCAGGCCCAGACCCGCCAGCAGTTTTATCCCATCCAGTGAGGTGTAAGCGCCGTGAAGCATCCCAAAGTGCGCCATTTCAGGCGGAGCAGGATTGCGCGGAACGAAATCAAGCCTGCGTCCGACAATCAGAATTTGCGGCGTGATAACCAAAGTGAGAATCAGGACAAAAATGAGCATCGTGCACGTGATGGCAATCGCAAATGAATCGCGCGGCGTTTGCCGCAGCAAGAGCGCGAGCAGAATCGCGCCCAATACCATCTGGGCCCACCCATAAACGCCAAAGAGCGTGCGATTGATTTCTGCAGCGACGTTGCGAAGCAACTCACGCGTGTCGGCGGGGGTCAGCGCCTTGGTGATGCTCACGAACTGCGGGTTCTGTGACTGGAGCAACCGGTCCACCGTGGAAAAGCTCTTGCCCGCAGCAAACCACATGAACAAAGTTATCCCAATCCATACGCCCAACACCGCTGTCACCATGGTGTGATTCCACCTCATTGTTCGCCGCGCTCAATCATAATCTAATCTTACGGAATTTAATTCTCACGCCCCCAGTGTAGCAGTCTTCCTTCCCGGGTTGAAAAACGGCAGCGCCACGACCATAGCAGGAACTTTATGGCGGACCGCTTCCACTGTTAATTCCATTTGGAGCCCTTGGCCTGGTTTTGAATGGTCGGAGGCAACACTCGCCAGCGCAATCATTTTTTTCAAAATCGGCGACCAGGTTGTTGAAGTTGCTTTGCCTACCTGTGTCCCGCCATGATAAACAGGCACTGCCACGCGAGAGGCAATGGTCGGCGCCTGCGGAGCGAGGCCCGCCTCCTGATAGCGCGCCTCCACTTCTGTCCAGTCGATTTCGAGGCCCACCAGCCTGCGTTTCGGGCCTCCACCTTTCTGTTCAGCCAGAAGAGCCGTTCGGCCGACGAAGTGTTCTTTCTCGAAGTTTACCAGCCTCCCCAGGCCAATCTCAAAAGGCGAATATTTCTGCGGCTCGATCAGCGCCTTCTTGCTGGAGAAATAGTCCACTTCAATCAGAATCAGGCCGGCTTCGATCCGGGCCACGTCCAGCGCCAGCATGCCGGCGGCATGAACGTCAAATTCCCGGCCCTCTTGCATGATAGCATCCCACACGCGTACTGCATCGTCCCAGGAAATCCAGATTTCGTAGCCCAGGTCGCCCGTGTATCCGGTGCGGGAAATATCCACAGGCACGCCGGCGATTTTTCCCTGGGTAAAACGAAAATATTTAAGAGATGCCATATCCGCGTCGGCAATCTTTTGTAAAAGTTTTCCCGAGGTGGGGCCCTGCAAAGCGAGCGCCGCAACCTTTTCAGAAATATCTTCTATGGAAACATCAAGTCCCAGTGCGTTCTGCCTGAACCAGCGAAGACTCGGGTCGGCCGCCGTCCAGCGATATGTGTTTTCGCCGAGGCGCGAGACCGTTCCGTCATCAATCACCTTGCCCTGCTCGTCGCACCAGCAACAGTAGATCACCTGGCTCACGGCCACCTTGTTGATGTCTCGCGTGATCACCCGGTTCACCAGCTTCGTGGCGTCCCGTCCGGTAATGAGGTATTTAAACAGCGGGCTGATGTCGATAAGAGCGGCGGCGTTGCGGATGGCATTGTACTCGTGATCGTGATGCGCCTCATAAACGCTCACCGTGTAGTAGCCCGACCACTCGCGATAGCTCAGGCTCTCACACAGCTTGAAAGTTCGTTCGTGAACGGCGGTTCCAATGGGCAATCGCCACCTCCCCGAATCCTTTGCGGGTGAAGCGGGATTATAGACAGCACCCACGGTGTTTTGCAAACATTCGCTTTGTCGATCGAGTTCAACGCTACTGACAATATCTCGTAACCTGTTAGAATGTGGGCTCTTTTCTGCGGCACGAGCGCAAGTTGACATTCAGCATTAAGACGCTCTATGACTAACAAATACGACGCCATCATCATCGGTGGCGGCCACAACGGTCTGGTGAATGCCGCCTATCTCGCCCGCGCGGGGAAAAAAGTTTTGGTCCTCGAGCGGCGTCATCTGGTTGGCGGCGCAGCGGTGACGGAGGAGATTTTTCCCGGCTTCAAATTTTCCGTCTGCTCCTACGTCGTGTCACTTTTGCGGCCGGAAATTATTCGTGACCTCGATCTCCCGCGCCACGGTCTCGAGATTCTTCCGCTCGACGGCACCTTCACCCCCATGCCGAATGGCGACTACCTGTGGCGGGTGAACGATCACGCAAAAACCCGGCGCGAGATCGCGCGCCATTCCCGCGTGGACGCCGAGGCCTATGATGAATACGGCCAGGCAATGATGAAGATGGCGCAGTTCGTGAAGCCCATCCTCAGCATGACGCCGCCCGATCTTGGGCGTCTCGGTTTGCAGGACTTGAACACGCTCCGCTTTCTCGCGCGCCGCTTTCAGGCTTTGCCATCGCAGGACAAGTACAACCAGATCCAGTTGATGACCATGAGCGCGGCGGATTTTCTCGATCAATGGTTTCAGACTGACGTGCTCAAAGCCACCATGTCGGCCTCGGGAATTATTGGCACGTTCCTCGGCGTGCGCTCGCCCGGCACCGCCTATGTGTTGCTGCACCACTACATGGGCGAGATTGACGGCGCGTTTCGATCCTGGGGTTTTGCGCGCGGCGGCACCGGCGCCATCTCCAATGCCATCGCGGACGCGGGCCGCGAGGCAGGAGTTGAAATTCGGACGAAATCATCGGTTGCCAAAATTCTTGTGAAGGGCGGAAAAGCTTCGGGCGTGGTTCTGGAAAATGGCGATGAGATTCTGGCAGGCGTTGTCTCATCGAGTGTTGACCCGAACCTGACGTTTATTAAAATGATCGAGCCCAAACACCTGCCCGATGACTTCCTGGAGGAAGTCCGGCGTTACAAATATCGCGGCTCTTCAGGAAAAGTTAACCTGGCTCTCGACGCGCTGCCGGAATTCAAGTGCATGCCCGGAGTGGGACCGCACCTGCGCGGCGCAATCTCCATTTCTCCCAGCATTGAATACATGGAGCGCGCCTATGACGACGCGAAGTACGGAGACTATTCAAAGCATCCTTATATCGATATGGTTATCCCTTCTCTTACCGACCCTTCCGTGGCGCCCCCCGGCAAGCACGTGCTTTCTTGTTTTGTGCAGTACGCTCCCTACAAATTGAAAGAGGGAACGTGGGACAATAAGCGCGAGGCTTTCGGTGACACTGTCATCAACACGCTGGCCGAATACGCTCCGAATATCAAAAACATCATCGTAGGCCGCCAGGTTCTTACTCCGCTCGATCTCGAACGCGAGTGGGGATTGACCGAGGGAAATATTTTCCAGGGCGAGCTTTCGCTCGAGCAATTGTTTTTTCTGCGACCCGTTCCCGGCTGGGCGCAGTATCGCACCCCCATCAAGAATCTTTATATGTGCGGCTCGGCTACGCATCCGGGCGGAGGAATTATGGGCGCGCCAGGACGGCTGGCGGCGATGGAAATCTTGAAGAAATGTTAAAGGTTGAAGGATAGAGCGCAAAGGTTAAAGTATGAAGTATGAAGGCAAAAGGATAAAACTCGGAACGAGCGAACTTTGCCTATCCAACATTTTTTCATCTTCATACTTCATGCTTCATTTTTTACCCTTTACCTTTTAACCTTCAACCTTCGCGCCTATTTAAGTCATGTCACCAAAACACAACGTCGTTATCATCGGCGGCGGACACAACGGCCTGATCACCGCTTTCTATCTGGCGAAGGCGGGTCTAAAGCCACTGGTGCTGGAGCGCCGGCCTGTGGTGGGCGGCGCCGCCATCACGGACGAATTCTTTCCCGGCTTCAAGTGCTCCACTCTCGCGCACACCGGCGGGCCGCTGCGCGCCGAGATCTTGAAGGAAATGCAACTTGAACGTCACGGCCTGCATATTATCCGACCTGACCCCAGAGTGTTCGCCCCGCTGCCGGACGGTCGCGCCTTGATTCTGTATGACGATCCGGCGCATTCCGCGCGGGAGATTGCACGGTTTTCCAAAAAGGATGCGGAAAAATTACCCGAATTCCACCGTGTCCTCACGCGCCTCGCCACCGTAATCAATCGAGTGCTTTCGGAAACGCCGCCCTCCATCGACAAGCCGTCATCAGGCGACTACTGGAATCTGCTCAAGACCGGCAAGGCGCTTCGGCGCCTGGGCAATAAAGATATGTTTCGCCTGCTTCGCTGGGGGCCGATGGCAGTGGCGGATTTGGTTGCAGAGTGGTTTGAATCCGAAATTTTGCGTGCGACAGTGGCCGCGCGAGGAATCTTTGGGACATTTCTGGGACCGTGGTCGGCGGGGAGCAGCGCCGTGCTCATGCTCCGCGCCGCCGCCGATCCGCATCCAGCGGGCGCCGCATTATTCGCACGAGGCGGGATGGGATCGGTTACCCAGGCGATGGCGGCTGCCGCGATGCAAGCGGGCGCGGAAATCAGGACAGCCGCGGAAGTTTTACGGATCAACGCCAGGAACGGCGCGGTGACCGGAGTGGTTCTCTCATGCGGCGAAGAGATTCCCGCCAAGTCGATTATCTCTAATGCTGACCCGCGCCGGACATTCCTTGGCCTGGTCGATCCAGACCATCTCGATCCCACATTCCTCGCCCAAATGCAAAACTATCGATGCCAGGGAACGGTAGCCAAAGTGAACCTTGCGCTTTCCGCGTTGCCCGATTTTAGGGCACTCGCAGCAACGGGAGGCGCTACGGGAACATCGAGCCTGCTGGCGGGCCGCATTCACATTGGGCCTGAAATTGATTATTTGGAACGCGCTTTTGACGCGGCAAAGTACGGCGACTTCTCGCGCCAGCCAATATTGGATGTCAGGATTCCGTCGATCGCTGATCCTTCGCTCGCGCCCGAGGGGCGCCACGTGATGTCCATTTATATGCAGTTTGCGCCCTACAAGTTGAAGACCGGAGATTGGACGGCACAACGCGAAGCGCTGGGTGATGTAGTCGTGAACACTCTGGCGAACTATGCGAGCAACCTGCCCGGCCTGATTCTGCATCGACAGGTGATTACGCCACTCGACCTTGAAGAAACTTACGGACTCACTGGCGGCCACATTTTTCACGGAGAGTTGTCTCTTGACCAGCTCTTCACCATGCGCCCGCTCCTGGGCTGGGCGCGCTACCGGACGCCGCTCGATGGGCTTTATCTTTGCGGGTCAGGCACTCATCCCGGAGCGGGCTTCACTGGCGCTTGCGGTTCGAACGCTGCGCGGGAATTTTTAAAAGATTTTCGAAAACGAAAACAAGAGAAATAATTTTTCGCGAGCGATAATCAAGCCGACCTGCACGAATCCATCGGTGCCACATCATCATGCCCGGGCCGTGATACATCCTTGACACGCGAGGGCGGCAGGCGCATAGTTTTGCGCATACATTAAATTACAGCGGGAAGCGCCGGGTGTCTTGGTTCCACACGCGAACCGGAGAGCATTTTTGATAACGCAAGGTTAACAAGGAGAAATCCAATGATGAAGCGAGGCTTTGCCCTGGTTGCCACGCTGATGTTTTTTTCAACTCTTGCATCCGCACAAGTTGGGGAGATAGCCAAACGTCTTGGGCTGGGAAATCAAAGCAGCCTGAGCAATTCCAAAGTTGCCTCGGGCTTGAAGGAAGCTCTCCGCGTCGGGGCGGACAATTCTGTAAAACTGACCGGGCGTCCCAACGGCTACTTTGGTAACGAGGCTATCAAAATTCTCATGCCCAAAAACCTGCGGCCCCTCGAGAGAGGTTTGCGATTGGTGGGCTACGGGCCGAAGGTGGATGAGTTTATCCTCAGCATGAATCGCGCGGCGGAAGCTGCCGCTCCGGCTGCAAAACAAATCTTCGGCGACGCGATTCTGTCAATGACCTTTGAGGATGCGCGCCAAATTCTTTCTGGAGGAGATACGGCGGCAACCGACTATTTCAAGAAGACCACCACGGCGCAACTTACCGCCGCATTTCGTCCCGTGGTGGAAAAGACGATGGAAGAAAACGGCGTGACGCAAAAATACAAGGGCCTGCTGGGCCAGTACAAATCTATTCCCTTTGCCCGGACCCAGAGCCTGGACATTACTCAGTACGTGGTTTCCAGGGCTCTCGACGGGCTTTTCTATATGTTGGGCCAGGAGGAACGCAAGATTCGCACCAACCCGGCCGCGCGAACCACCAGTTTGTTGAAAGAAGTGTTCGGAAAATAACCGGCATGAAGAGGGATTGAACTGGATTTTGAATTTTGCTGAACTTACGCCGCGCATAATTCTGCTTGTTGAGCCCACCACCTCACCTGCGGCCGGCAGGTTCCCGCTATTTCGATTTTTTGGGCCCGGGCTGCAGCGCGGAGGAAAAAACTTCTGACAGTTTGGTGCGGAAGGCTTCCTCAGCCTCATTCACCATCTGCTCTTTCTTCTCGTTCAATTGCCCGGAAACCAGCGCCAGGTTTTCTTCCGTCTGTTTGTTTAATCGCGCGGCGGAATCCTCCACCAGTTTCTCCGAGGCCTTCTGAAGGCGGGCATTAATTTCCTCCAGCGTCTTATCCTGGAACGTGCTTGCCGCCTTTCGCATCTCTTCCCGGAAACTTTCCACCAGAGTTTCCGCGTTCTGGCGAATGTTTTCCGCGGCGGATTGGGACAATTCGCCGATTTGTTTTTGCACCGCCTCCACCGAGTTTTTGCCGCTCTCCTCGATTTTTCGTGAATGTCCCTCAATGCGGCTTTTCCCTTGTTCTTCGAGCTCCTTCAAAAATACGGCGCCCGAGCCCACGTGTTTGTTCACTGTGTCGGAGGCCTCTTTCACCGCCCCTTCCACCTTGCTATGGAGCTGTGCCACGGCTTGCGCAGCGGCCTCGTCCGTTTCCTTTTCCAGCTGTTTTCGCACGCGCTCCAAATTTTTCTCCGCCGTTGTCTCCAGGTGCGCTTCCAGTTCTTTCGCGCCCTGCGTCTGGAACTCCTGCTGCACTTTGCGCAGGTGCCCGCGGAATTCTTCCAGGCCCGCATTCCCTTCCTTGTTCAAGGAATCCACCGTTGCATTAGTCAACGCAGTCAGCCGTTTTTTCGCATCCTCCGTAAGGGTTTTTCCTGTCGCTTTTAATTCCTGTTCCAAAACCGACTTGGTTTCTTTTGCTTGTTTCTGCAAATCCTTCTCTGCTGACGCCAGCAGATCCTCCGCCACGCCTCCAGCGGTTTTGCGGACGTGGTCTGAAATTTCTTTGCCACCTTTTTCCAGAGTGGTGCGCACGGACTTCTCCAGTTGCGCCTCAAAGTGTCCCGTCAAAGCTTCCGCCTCGCGTTGCAGTTTTTCGGTGGAGCTTGTTGCGGCGGATTGTGCCGCCTTGCTGATCTCGTTGACGGCCTGCTCCATCGCGCGTTTCTGCCGCGTTTGAAGTTCCGGTTCGGCCTCGGCTATCGAGTCCTGCGAAATTTTGGCCAGCCGGGTTTTGGCTTCTTTGGCCATGGTTTCCATCGTGGCGGCGGCTTCCTCCCGCGCGCGTTTCCGCATGTCTTCCACGAATTTTTCGGTCGCGGTTTGCATTTCTGTGCGCAATGTTTCGGCCACCTCATCGGTGGCGGTCTTCACTGTCAGCCGGCTTGCTTCCCTGATTTTGAACGCAGTCTCGTCAATCTCCTTCTGGCAGCTTCGCTGGAGTTCCTTGAATTTGCTTTGCAGCTGGTCGTTCTCAATCCGGAATAATTGCAGGCGTTCTTCCAGGGTGCCAAAATGCTGTTCCAGCGACTTCACCATTTTTTCCTCAATGCTGTTGGCCGTATCTTGCAGTGTTTTTTGCAAATGCGATCCGGCCTCGCTGGAAATTTTGGCCAACCGGGCTTCAAAGGCGGCTGCTTGTTGTTCAGCGCCCGTTTGTGTTGATGACCCCGTTTGTGCTGATGACAATGGTCCCTCCATGGATGGTTCCCCGCCTTTTCCTTCAGCTCTGGCAGGGCCCGTCTCTTTTTCTTTTCGTGCGTTGGCCGTCACTGGTTTGGACGTATCCAGACCGGGTGCGGGTTCCGCCTCTCTGGCCTCAGTGTTGGCCGGACCCGCAGCCTTCGCGCGTCTGGCGGATGATGCGGGCGCCGCCGGGGTTGGCGTTTCAATTCTCTGGCCACCCAGGCCCGTCGGAGCGCCTTCCTGCCAATCGTCGGGCGGGAATTCGATTCCCCAGATGTTTCCCGCTTCCAGAAGCTGCACTCCAATTTCACCTGCGTCTTTGGCGGACTTCCTGTCACCCAGCCAAACGACATTGGTCTTCGCCGTAACCCCCAGGGCGCGGTTTTCAACCAGAAGTTCCGTGCCCAGAGCCAATTGGTGAAATGACGAAATCTTCGCGCCATGTTTGTTGATAACGATGGTGCGCGTGTTTTCTTTAAAGGATTTCCCGCTGGCGTCCTTTCCGGAAATCGAAATGGAAATGGGAATGGCCAGGCGCGTGCTGCGGCGGCCGGCCTGCCCTTGCGCGTCGGCTCTGTTTGGCTTCGTGGGAGACGCCATTCAGGCGGGATTATACACGGATACCGCGCGCCAACTCAACCTTTCAAATTGAAATGTCAGTTTGAATGATAGTACATTGGTAAACGCAGCCGGGCGTCGCTCCCCCAGGGTGGAATCAGCGCGGCCGGGGCGGTCAATCCGTTTTTGCCGCGTCATGCTCTCTCAGCGGTTCGGGCAGGATTTTAGGCTTGGTCTCAACATTAAATAGCTGGAAATCCGAATAGCTATGGGTATTGCGAAGAAGTTTCCCCTCCCATTCCACGGTCACCACCACATCACGAGGAAGCCACGGGGACAATGTAGAATTCTTGAAATGGACTTCCGCATAATGGATCTCCGTGGTTTCACGGCTCAAGTGAACTCTCGGCACGGGGCATAACAGGTCCGTCCGCAGGCAGACGATTTGGTGCGTGCCAGAATCAATCCAGGCAATTCCTTGAAGTAAAGTTGTTGCCGATGCTCCGCCGATGACATTGAAGTTTCCCCACAATTGCGCCACCGCAGGCTGCTGGGCAAATGCGACCACGTCTGTTTGATGATCGTCCATCCGCTGCCGGCCGAGATACAAGAACCTGCATTCCGCCTGATAAACAGGGAGGAAGTATATCGACAGGGAGGCAAAGCCCGACGTCGAAATCATTCCATCCGGCAAACGGCGCCGCTCGTCGGCAGGGGCTTCTCCACCCGTGCGGTACTCATTAATGTCGCGTGCGGACTGCGAGGCATCAGGGCACTTCAAGAGAAGATAATGGAATCTCTCGCTCTGGGTAAAAGAGACTCTTTCTTTTCGGTTGAGGAGTTCATGCTGGATCTGTTCCAGCGAACTGGTATTTTGAAAATCACGAAAGAACGCCTCCACCCGGTCTCCCGTTTTTTTCAGGATGGTCGGGAGTTCTTCCTGCGTTTTCGCCGGCTGCAGTCCTTTCAGTTCGGGTAACGTCTGGATTAATTCCGGGAGCCCTCGATCGACCACAGGTTTCGACCTTTGAGCCTCGGTCTCGAGTTCCACTCGCAACATCATTTGCATCCACGTCATCCGGACAGGCCGGGGCAAATCCTTTGGCTTGCTTCCATTCAGGTAAGTTTCCAATTCCGCACGCGCCTCGTTTGGCTTGCATTCGCCGATCAGCGCTTGCGCCCGCTTCAAATGAGCCTCTGGCGGCGCACTTGCTTGTTGGTCCTCTGCTTTAAGCGCGCGTACTTCTGATAGGAAACAAGCCGCCCAAAGTTCGATTAGAACAATCACCAAAGCCACTTTCCAATTCCTGGAACCCGTTTGTCCAGGGTTCATCCTGCGCAGAGGAGGGTAGCTGTGGAATTTGGTTAAGCAAGGTTTCGAAGAAGCGTTGGCCTGCATGGCGAACCTTGCGCTTTGGGCGAGGGGCGGCTTCGCTGAGTTTCTTGATCTACCTCCGCCTTGGCGCGATGCCGCCCATTCTACCTGAAACTCAACGCTATGACGCAGTTTTTCCATACGGTTTGGGGGAATCCATCGAGCGTTCGCACATGTTTTTTATTCCGAGCGGAGTGAGGAACCTCGCTCCGAGTTTTGAGAAAACAAAGTCCGGCGTACTGAAAATGGACGTATGCCGTCGCCATCCGGTGACGACTTGGTGGCGAAAGAGCCACATTAAGTCCAAGTCCGCCTCATACTTGCGATTTTTTTTCGCCCGGCTTACCTTTTATTAGTTCGCACGTCAAACTGAATGAAGGACGAAACGAGCGACTCCGTGATGGATGGCTGCTTGACGCTTGAGGGCAACATTCCCGCGCAGGGTTCACCATTGGCGCGAGAGAACGAAGGTGTCTTGATTCGCCGGGCGCAAGCGGGTGATCGCGCCGCCTTTGACGCCTTGGTGCGCCTGTACGACCAGCACGTCCTGCGGCTCGTCCTGAAAGTGGTGCAGTCACCCGAAGAAGCGCGGGATTTATATCAGGAAGCGTTCTTAAAAATTTACCGGTCGCTGGCGCGCTTTCGTTTTGAGGCGCGATTTTCCACCTGGCTCTATCGCGTGGTGATGAACGTTTGCTTCGATCATCTTCGAAAGCAGAAGACTCGCGATGAAGCGCAGGCGCCCGGGGCCAACGAAAACGAGGCGAACTTTTTCAACGGGGTCGCTGATGGCCAACCAAGCCGCGATCCTGAGAGGGCCCTGCGGTCGGGAGAAATTCGGCGCCGCATCGAGCGGGCGCTCACGCGCCTGGGCCCGCGCGAGCGGATGGTCTTCGAGTTGCGACATTTTCAGGGCCTGAAATTGCGTGCTATCGGCGAACTCTGCGGAACCAGCGAAGAGACCGCCAAGAATTCCCTGTTCCGCGCCACACAAAAATTAAGGCTCGAATTGAGCGATCTGGTTTAGTTGCCAGCTCAGCGAAACAGGACATTAAGAGGTGTTATCTGATCGGATATGGAGAAGGATATGAACTGCAGCGAGTTTGACGAAAACCTGGCGCTTTATCTCCATGACGAACTACCGGCGGAGCAGCGCCAGGACTTTGAAACTCATCTTGCCGCATGCGCACAATGCAGCGACCGGCTAGAGGAGACTCGACGCCTGCACCGCGTTCTGGGCGAACGTCCTGCGCCGGAGCCGTCACCGGAATTGCTCGTTCAATGCAGAGAGGCGCTAGAGGAAGCGCTCGACCGCGAACTTTCCGGAGTGGGTTGGAAGACCCTGTTGAACCATTGGTCATCAGCCTTGGGGGCGTTGTCGCCTTTCCCCGTAGCCGCGGCTCTCACGCTGGTGATGTTCGGTTTTAGTTTGGGTTGGACGCTTCGTACCCGTCCCGCGGGAATTCGCCCGGCAACGAGCGAAGAATCGCTGGTCTCGCCCGGCGACATTGACTTGAATAATTTTCGTATCAATAACATCAGCGAGGTTGCCTCCGGTCACAAGAACGGCGATGTGCGGATTACGGTAAACGCGGAGCGCGAGATGATCCTTGAAGGGTCTCTCGACGACTCGCGCATCCGGCAAGTGCTCATCGACGCGGTGACGGGTTATGACAATCCGGGCATCCGCCGCGATAGCATGGAAGTGCTGCGGCGGCATGCGAACAATCCAAATGTCCGGCCGGCATTGCTCTACGCAATTCAAAATGATGCCAATCCCGGTGTGCGTCTGGATGCGTTGGAGGCGGTGCAGGGAATGGAATGGAACCCCGAAGTTCGCCAGGCATTGTTGAACAGCCTGGACCATGAAAAAAACCAGGGTGTGCGCGTGGCCGCCATCGACGTCCTGACCGACCACGCGGACCAGGCGACGCTGCCGGCGCTCGAGCGTTTGGCGGCCAATGATTCCAATCGTTATGTGCGGATGAAGGCAGTGAGTGCGATCCGAAAACTCCAGGGAGAGTAGGCTGAGGGGAGAAATGGTGCGATTGCGATATATGTTTTTTCTTGGGCTGGCGGCGGTTTTTTTGAGCCAATCGTTAATGGGCCTCGATGAGCCCAACGTCAAACGAGGAGAGCCTCAACGCGAAGGGCGCGCCTGGGTGGAACATGCGGAGTGCGGGGCGGCAGTGAGGAATGGAGCGCGAATGCTTCTGCGCGCAGATTTCGGATCCATCACCGTTCACACCGGCCAGAGCAATCGGGTGGAGTGCCGGATTCGCCTGCAGGTTTATAAGGCATCTGAAGACGAAGCCAAACGTTTCTTCCGCAGTGTTGAATTGACGGCGCACGCGCTTGAGGGAGGCGGCCTCTCCTTCAACGAAAATAATCCGCCCGAACACGATCGGAGCGGCTGGTCGGCGGCTGATTTTGATTTCACCGTGCCCCGGCGATTTAATCTGGACATGGAAACCAAAGGCGGCAACGTGACCGTGGGCAACCTTGATGGCGAACTGCGCGCGGCAACTGCCGGAGGCAATATCCAGACGGGAGACATATCCGGCCCAGTGCGTGTTGAGACGGCAGGTGGCGACATCAATGTGGGTAACATCGGCCAGCGGCTCATGGCCAAAACAGCCGGCGGTTCCATCCGCGCGAACGACATCAAAGGAGACGCAACTCTTGAAACAAGCGGCGGTGAAATCACCGCAGGATTTATTGAGGGCGCCGTGCACGCCCAGACTTCCGGCGGAGACATTGGCCTGCGCGGAGCCACCGGTCCTGTAAGCGCACAAACAGCGGGCGGGCAAATCCAGATCGGCCAGTGTGGGGCGAGCATTCACGCTGAAACGGCAGGTGGCAGCATTCACCTGCAAGGCGCAAAGGGCGGAGTCGTGGTGCAGACGGCTGGCGGAAGTATCGATCTCTATCGAATGCAAAGCGCGGTTCGCGCCGCCACTGCCGCCGGCCGCATTCTGGCAGAGATCAACGCCAACCGGGAAACCTTCGCGCCCTCGCACCTCGAAACTTCAATGGGAGACATTCAAGTGTTTCTTCCGCCTCATCTGGCGCTCAACATCGACGCGCTGATTAAAGAGTCCATGGGCAACAGAATTGTTTCAGACTTTCCCCTTCATCTGACCCGGGAGGAAGATGCTTTCCACCACGGACCAAAGCGCGGCGAGGGATCCCTGAATGGCGGTGGAAAAGTCCTGCGCATTCGAACCGTGATGGGCAACATCGAGATACACAAACTTGATCCCACCATAATTGAGCAGTTCAAGAGGCGTCAGCAAAATTATTGGAACCAATGGGAAGAAAGACAAAAGGCCCTCAGAATAAAATGCTGCACGAATCCGAAAGAAGAATAGAAGGTGGCGGGTAGACTCAAGATCAAATGGTCCGGGATTTTAAATGCCGGCTACAACGGAGTTCATTTTCTACATCAAGGAGCGATACCATGAAAACAAAAACCAGTATTGGAATGTTGAGCCTCCTGGCGTTCTTGCTGGCCAGTGGCACCCTGCCGGGCGCCCAAAGGGCGGGAGCATTTGTAACTCCGAGGGCCGGAACAATGTCGGTGTGGAACTTCAACGAAGGGCGGGCCCAGCTCGGAGTGCGGCTCACTGATGTTAATGCGGAAAAAGCGCATGAGATGAAGATTGGCGGCGAGTACGGCGCCATAGTCACCAAGGTCGAGCCAGGCAGCGCGGCTGCCCAAGCCGGCCTGATGGCCAATGACGTTATCCTGGAATTTGACGGTGAGCGTGTGCGCAGTGTGGCGCAACTTCGCCGCATGGTTCAGGACACTCCGCCCGGCCGCACCGTGGCGGTAAAGATTAGCCGCTCAGGCCAGGCGCGCACTCTGAATGTAAAACTGGAGGCAGCCGCAGCAGCGCAAAATTTTCCCAAAGTGGTAATCCCCAGGGTTGAGGTTCCAGAAATCAATATGCCTGACTTTAATTTTGAGTTCTTCAACGGCGGTCCGCGCCTCGGAATCTCGGCCGAGGATCTGACCCCACAGTTGGCCAAATACTTTGGCGTCACCCAAGGCAAGGGAGTACTGGTGGAAGAGGTCACGGCCGGCAGCGCCGCGGAAAAAGCCGGGTTGAAAGCGGGCGATTGCATCGTGCGAGTCGGCGCGGAAAGGGTGGATTCAGTTTCAGACCTGCATCGCGCGCTGGAGCGCAATGCCGATTCTGAACAGAAGCGGCAAGTCGCACTGACCATCGTGCGCGACCGGCACGAGCAAACACTTTCCGCTGAACTGGAATCGCCGCACCGCATGATGCCCATGCTCCGGCGCATTGCGAATGATGGGCAAATGGGAATCGACCCCAATGAACTTTCACGTATGAAGGCCGGGCTTAAGACTGCGCAAATCGCGCTGCAGACAGAGGGAAAAGATTTGGAAAGCCAGCGCCGCCACTTAATTGAAGAAAAACAACCGGCGCTGGACAAGTTGAGACGTGATTTTGAAAAGGTTTTCATGGAGAGCAACAGTTTAGTCGTTGATTGAAAATTGAACGGCGCCCCGCTTGCGACAACGGATGAAAACCGATATTCTGATATTGTCTATTTTCCAATTTCGTTCTTCTTTCCAATCGGTCGGGCGGGCTCCGGAACATGAATCGAGTTTTAATTCTTCATTACCACGAGATCTGGCTGAAAGGCGGCAACAAGAACTATTTTCTCAGCCGGCTGACCGGCGCGGTCAAGCGGAGCCTGGCTGATTTACCGGTTCAATCCATTCACGTCCTCTCCGATCGGCTGCTTCTTTACCCGCTCGAGGATTCTGCACTGCCGCTGATACTTGAACGGTTGTGCCGGGTTTTCGGGCTGGCGTACATCGCGCCCGCACGCGTGGCGGAGAATAACATCGCCGCCATGGGCCGGATGGCTTGTGAAATGATGGCGGAAAAGAATCCGCAAAATTTCGCCGTTCGCGCCAAGATTGCCGACTCCGAATTCACGATGAACTCCATGGAACTGGAGCGGGAGCTGGGCCGCGTTGTGCTGGACCATTTGCGAAGTAGGAGAAATGACATTCAAGTGAAGCTGAATCATCCGGAAGTCACTTGTTCGGTGGAAGTCGTCCCGGGGCGGGCGTTCATTTACACGGACCGCGTGGAGGGCGCCGGCGGGTTGCCGCCCGTCACCGCCGGCCGTTTGGTCGCACTGCTCTCAGGTGGATTTGATTCCGCCGTCGCCGCGTACAAAATGATGCGGCGCGGAGCGCATGTCACTTTTGTGCACTTCGCAAGTTCCGGCTCAACGGGGCGCGGGTCTTCGCAACCCATTGCTGAAGAAATCGTGCGCACTCTGACGCGTTGCCAATTCACTTCGCGGCTCTACATTATTCCGTTTGAGCCGGTCCAGCGCCAGGTGGTGGTGGGCGCCCAGGAAAAATTTCGCGTGCTCCTTTACCGCCGGATGATGGCCCGCATCGCGCGCGAGATAACCCGGGTGGAACGCGCCCTGGGCCTTGTGACAGGCGACAGCGTGTCGCAGGTTGCCTCGCAGACATTGCATAATCTGGCGGCCATCGATTTTGGAATGGACGTGCCCGTTTACCGTCCCCTGGCGGGCGACGACAAAGAGGAAATTTTGCGCTGGGCGCGGCAGATTGGGACGTACAAAATATCCTGCGAACCTTTTGAGGATTGCTGCCCGCGGTTCATGCCGAGAGCGCCGGCCATTTTTTCCAATCCCGCGGAATTGACCGCGGCAGAATCCACACTTGACGTCGAGGCTCTCCTCACCATGGGCCTGGAAGGAGCGATTGTCCATGACTTCAAGTTTGAGGCTGGCAAAGTCACTGTGCGTGAGAACTTGCCCCGCCGTTTCCAAAAACTACTTGCCCTGCGCAAAGGCATGCCGTGGCCTGCGGCAGCGCGCCATCCAGTCCCCGCCGGACTCTGATGGATTTCCAGGCGCTCGGGACCCGCCTATTGGCCGGAGGCTCCGCAGCTTGACGGTTTTGCAATCGCTCCCTATAATTTTTATATGGAAGAGGAGAGCCTGAAATGAGGAAAGGTGTTGCCGCGATATTGCTGATTGGGAGTCTGGCATTTCCAGCGGCCGCACAAAGTCCGAGCAGCCAGGGCCAGCCTGACGAACAAAAAAAGAACGAACCCGCCGTTGAAACCACCAACTCAAAAACCATTAAGGTCACTTCCGATCTGGTAAACGTCTTGTTTACGGTTTTTGACAAAAAGAACCGGATGGTAGTGGACCTTACGAAAGATGATGTTCGTGTCCTCGAGGACAATAAGCCGCAATCCATTCGATTCTTCAGCCGGGAATCCGACCTCCCACTGCGCATTGGGATGCTGATTGATACAAGCAATAGCATTCGTGAACGCCTGCACTTTGAGCAGGAGGCCGCAATCGATTTTCTGGATGCCACGATGCGCCCCGACAAGGACCTGGCCTTCGTGGTGGGATTCGACGTGGAGCCTCAACTCATTCAGGACTACACCGATGATGGGGAAAAACTTTCCCAGGCGGTGCGGGGCCTGAGGGCGGGAGGTGGCACAGGCCTCTTCGACGCCATCTATTTTGCCAGCAAAGAAAAAATGCTTTACTTTCCCCCACCGGAGCCTTATCTCCGCCGCGTCATGGTGATCGTCAGCGACGGACTGGACAACCAGAGCGAACATACGCGCGAGGAGGCGTTGGCCATGGCCCAGCACGCTGAGGTGATCATTTACGCCATCAGCACCAACCGGAGCGGCGTCTCAATTAAAGGAGATAAAGTCCTCAAGCGGCTGGCGGAAGAAACTGGCGGCCGGGCTTTTTTCCCCTTCGATGCGTCGGAATTGGCGGAGAATTTCCAGGAGATTTCACGGGAATTGCGCAGCCAGTACAGCCTGGGTTACGTTTCAACCAATCGGGCGCACGACGGCACGTTTCGCAATATCAGCATTATCGCCCACCAAAAAGACTTCCACGTCCGTGCCAAGAGCGGATACTTCGCCCCCAATCCGTAAAACAGATCACCGGCTTGACGCGGCAAATCCCAGTTCGGGATTGCACCCGACGTGCCATGTCGAGCAGCCCCGCAATTCAAATCCAAGTTGCTTATCGCTTCGATAATTGCCCGGCGATGCCACGCGCAATGCGGTTGAACTTTGAACCTGTTATTCGGTTGCGGCGTAATAACCCCGGCGGGCTTGAATCTTGTAGTCCTGATTGCGGACACTGACTTTAATCTTGCGGTAGGATCCATCGTGCCGGGTGTTGGATGACGTGTAGCCCAGCAGATACTGTGTGCGAAGCTCATCGGCAATTTCCTGGAATGCCCGGCTGACATCGCGATTGGCCTTTACCTCAATCACTCGCCCTCCCGTTTCTTCCGAAAGTTTCTTGAGCACGGAATCGCCGCTGAAGAACGCACCTTGTCTGTAGTAAAAACTGCGGTCGCTGATTTCGATGGAATAAATCATGAGGTCGGATTTCTGCGCGGCTTCGAGCGCAGCCTGCAATTTTTCCCTGCTGCCCTGGTCTTCGCCGTCCGTCAACAGGATGATCACTTTGCGTCCCACTTCGTTCTTCAAAAGCTCGTTGGCGGCCAGGTAGACGGCGTCAAAGAGATGGGTGCCGCCGAGGTTCGAAGTGGGAAAGGGTCCCGGCAAAACTCCACCTCCACCGCCGTTGATGACGGTCTCATCAATCGCTTTGGAGAGCATTCTCTTGTCAGCGGTAAAGTCCTGGAGCAGCTCCACGTCCACGTCGAAGTGGAGCACGAAGGCCAGGTCTTTGGGCTTGATCACTTGCGCGATGAAGGCTTTGGCCTCCTCTTGTTCAACAGGCAACACGCGCTGCTGGCTGGGGCTGGTGTCCACCATAATCCCCAGAGTGAGCGGCGTGTCCACCTGTTTTGAAAAATAACTGATCACTTGTGGATTATTGTCTTCCGTCAACGCAAAATCTTCCTTGTTGATATCTGGAATTAAATGCCCCTTCTTGTCCTTCACAATCGTCAGGACGTTCACGACTTCGGTGGAAACTTTCAATGTAGTGGGTGACTGGGAAACGGGAGGATTTTGCTGGCTTCTCGCTGCCGGAGTAGCGCCGAGCATGATTCCCAGCATCAACAATAGAACGCGCCGAATGGCCAAAGTTTTATTCGCACCGAAATCACAGACAGGTATTTTCATAGAGTCACTTTTTCCCTCAATTCTTTGATGCATGGGATAGGGCCTGCGTCCATCAAAGTTCTGATGAAGGTTCATGAGCGCTTTCGCGAGCGAGCTCATGAAATTGATGGCCGGGAATCGCGCGGCGCTCCGTTTTTTCCGCGCGCTTTCGCATCGCTGCGTCCATCGCGGCAATTTTTTTATCCGCTGGGCGCGAAATTGTCTTCACTCTTCCACTCACCGTTGAATTTCCCCGTTGCAATTTTTTTTGTGAGGACTCACTTTCCTCTTGACAAGTTGGAACGCAGACCCTATAGATGAATACTGAATACGCGCTCCGCCAGATCCGCTGGCGCGAAAATTCAACGAGATCGAGAGGAGAATAAAATGGCAGCTAAAAAGAAAGCCAAAAAGAAAAAGAGATAAGTTGCTTCAGAAACACTCTGGATAGGAACTTTCGGGGATGCAGCAATGCATCCCCGAAGTTTTTTGTGAGGGACCGGTGGCGTGGGGTGCGGCTATCAATTCGAATCCTCATCGGGGGGGGGCGGTAAAATGCGAGTCGTCTTTTCCACCTGTTCCAGCTCTGAAATTTCTTCCGCGGTCGTCGCCTTCAATTCACGAAATCTCCGAACGCTGGGCAGCACCTGGTGCTCAAGCGATCCCACCACGCGGTTCCAGGCCTCCACTGCTTTGTCGATGGCCGATCGCAAACTATCCAGATGCTCCCACATGGTATGCACCCTTTTGTAAAGCTGTTTGCCAAGGTCGCTGATCACCTCCGCGTTTTTCGTAATATCTTCCTGGCGCCACCCGTGATACACGGCCAGCAGCAGCGCGATCAGCGTGCTGGGAGTTGCAATCACCACGCGATGCGCCATGCCATCTTCAATGAGTGTGGGATCGCGCTCCACCGCCGCGCCTAGAAAAGGATCGCCGGGCAGAAAGAGCACGGCAAACTCCGGCGCCTTGGGCAACCGGTCCCAGTAGGCCTTTGAGCCCAGTTGTTCCATGTGCCGGCGCACCTGGCTCGCATGGCGAATGAGGTGCTGTTGTTTGAGCTCTTCCGAATTGGCCTCAATTGAATCAAGGTAAGCATCGAGCGCAACTTTGGAGTCCACAATAATTTCTCGATTCCCCGGCAAGTGAACCACCATGTCAGGACGAATCGCTCCTTCGTCTTGTGAGGAGACAGTCTGCTGTTCGAAAAAATCGCAGCGCCCCACCATGCCTGAAAGTTCCGCCAGCCGGCGCAGCGTGATTTCTCCCCAGCGGCCGCGCACCTGCGGTTTTCGAAGTGCCGTAACCAAATTTGCGGTTTCGTGCTGCAGTTGCATCTGGGTCTCGCCGATTTGTTTCAGATGCTGGCGAAGTGACCCGTAAGCATCCTGCCGGTTTGCCTCGATGCCTTTAATTTCAGTTTCGTATCTCAGCAGCGCTTCTTTCAGCGGCTGAATCAACCCATCGATCGCCTCTTGTCGCTTGCCCAGGTCGCCCTCAGCCTGGGCGCGGAGTTTCCCGAAAGTTTCGCTGGCGAGCTTGAGAAATGACTCGCTCTGCAAGCCAAGAACGTCGCTGGAAAGAGATTTGAAAGTTTCGCTCAACTTTCCGCGAGCATCATCCAGCAACTGGCGCTGTTCTTCCAGATTTTTCCGCGCGGCTTCGAGCGATGCCTCGGCGGCGGCCCTTGCCTTCAGCTCTGCCTCCAACCGCGCGCGCAAACCATCTACCTCCGACTGGAGTTTTTCTTGTTGCTGACGCAAACCCGCGGCGGTTGCCTCTGATTCCACGGCGCGATTCCTGGTCAGGAGCCAAATCACAACACCGCCCACCACCAGGCCCGCGAGGAGCAAAAGCCATTCATTGGTCATCATCCCTCACCTTCAATTCGCAGCGGGGAGGTGAGCGCTGCAAAAGGCAAACCTTGATAATTCCTCACATGTCCTCATGTGCCGGACAGATTGGCACGAAGTCGCACCATTTGCAAACGAACCCGGGCGTGGGATCAAAAAGCAGGCCCCGAATCTGGCCCGCGACTTCCCGAATCTTTTCCAAAGCAAGATCAAGATCTTTTTCCGTTCGCAGCGTTGAAAAGGTCTGGTTATTCGTCAGGTAATAAAGAGTCAAACGCGCGGGATCCAGTTTCAATTGCCGGCGCGCCGCCAGTGCGTAAACGGAAAGTTGCAAACTCTTGTCGGCTTCCTTCTGCGAGCGCGGCCGCCCGGTCTTGTAATCAATCAGCTCAACCGGCGGGGCGCCATCCCGCTTCAAAGGGCCCGGGGATCTCGGAAGACTGAGAGGATCGATCTGGTCGATCCGGCCTTCCATCACGATGTCGTCGCAGTCGAGCGCAAAGTGTTCCTCAAATCTGATTTTTTCCGCGGGAACTTTACTGTCTTTATGGCGCTCCACGAACTGGCGGAGCTGCTCAAGCCCGGCTTTCTTGTAGGATGCCTCCTGATAAGGGTCCTCAAAACCAGCTTTTTTCCAGATCGCCAGATAGAATTTTTCGATTTCCTCAAATCTCGGCAATCCCTTCATGCGCAATTCAAAATAGTGGCGAACGCACTGGTGCATGATGTTGCCGAAGGTGAGCGCCGCCTGGGGCCCGGTGGGAATTTTCAGCAAGTGACTGTACTTAAATTTCAGCGGGCACTCGAGATAAGCCTCCACGGCTGAAGCGCTGAGCCGAAGCTTTCCATCCTGCTCGCCAAGTCCACGGGCGGGCGGACGGGCCGACCATTCCGCAAGGGGTGGATGAACATAACCGGATTCTGCCGCTTCACCAAAAAGTCCAGGCTGCTTTTTCTCTGGAGCGGCGGCGCGCGCGCGTCCACGGGGAGCAGGGAGAGCGTCCTTTTCAGATATCTGGGTAGCCTGAATAGTCTCGATGTCGCGCGCCCGTACGGCGGGATTGGAGAGCAGGTCATCAACAAGGACCGAATTTTTTCTACCTGCTTTGGATTTTTTGTCCGGCTTGCCAATGCTCGAAATATACAGCCGGTCTTTCGCCCGGGTCATCGCCACGAAAAAGAGACGGCGCTCCTCCTGTTCATGAATGTCCGCGGGCAGGTCCGGACCGCGGCGCAACTCTTCAGGGAACTCGATCATCGGCTTCCTTTTGATTGTGGGAAAACGGCGGGGCGCAACGCTGAGGACGAAAACCACAGGAAATTCCAGTCCTTTGGCCGCGTGTACGGTCATCATTCGGACTGCGTTGGCAAGTCGATGCGGCTCAGGCGCCTCAATCTTCCCTCCCGCCTCGACGAAATAATCAAAATATTCGATAAACTCCCGCAATTGTCGAGTCTCACTCTTCGGTTCCCATTCGACAAGAAATTTTCGAAACGCTTCAACATAAAGCCGGTCGTCATCACCTTCAAGGAAGTTCAGCCCCAGTCGCGCGATCAAGAGATCAAAAAGGGCGGACACTGAAGTGTGCTCAGCCGAACGCTTCAAATCAAGCAGGAGATTTTTCAACTCGTGCCAACCGGTCGTCTCTACCGCCGCATTCTTTGGCGAGCCCTTCTCCATGATCTCCAGCGCGTCATAGAGAGAACAACGGTCCTTCGTTGCCTGCTGGCGAACGGCGAGCGCCAGGTCTTCCGGAAATTTCCAGTGAGTGGAAAGGAGCACGCGCGTCAGGCTGATGTTGTCATGCGGCGAATTAAGAAGTTTCAAATAGGCGATGAGGTCGCGGAGAATCACCGTGGAGAGGAGGGAAAGGCCGCGAATGGAGAAAGGAATTTTCCTCCGGCGAAATTCGTCCACCAGCAAATCGCGATGACTGTGAGCGCGATAGAGCACCGCAATGTCGCCCCAGGTATTTCCGCGCGAAACAAGACGCTCGATTTCAACCGCCATCCAGGCCGCCTCGCTCCGGTTGTCGGGAGAATCGGCCAGGAAGACAGTGCGGCCCTCTTCTTTTTCGGTTTCGAGCACCGGCTTTTTTATCTTATGGGAGTTTTTAGCGATGACCACGTCAGCGCAGCGGAGGATTCTTTTGGTGGACCGGTGATTTCGATAAAGAAAAACCGTCTTGAGGCCGGGAAAGGTCCGGGCGAACATGTCAAAAGCCCCGTGGGAAGCGCCGCGGAATCGATAGATGGCCTGATCATCGTCGCCCACCGCAGTAATATTCCAAGGCGGGCAGACCAGGCGGCGCAAAAGTTCCACCTGCCCGAAGTTCGTATCCTGGAATTCGTCCACGAGGAAATAACGAAATCGCTCGCGATATTTCCCCAGGACTTCGGGCTTGCTGTCAAAGAGCCGGATCGTTTCGCTGATCAGGCTGCCCAGGCTCGAGCAGCCGGCGGCTTCGATGAGATTGCGGCTCACACGAAAGACACGGGCCAGTTCTTTTTTCTTTTCCACATCTGTACGCTCAACCTCCCGCTCGGCCGGGTCAAGCAGAGGGAGCCTTTTGGCAAAAACACTTTCAACTTTACGGACGTAAGCCTCAAAGTGGTCCGGCTCAATCAATTCGTCCTGACATTGCGAGAAGAAATCATTAAGGTCGTGCAGGAACGCGCCGGGCTCCGCCAGCTTTTGATAATATTCAAGTCTGAGTTGATCCATCCGCCGCCGCAAAAAAATCCAGACATCAATTTCATTGAGCAAAGAATGTCCTGCGTTGTTCTCCTGCAAGATCTCCTCGCACAAGGAATGAAAGGTGGAGATGTGCGGCAATCCCGGAGATTCACCCAGGGCCGCGCTCACTCGGGCCTTCATCTCCTCTGCCGCCTTGCGCGTGTAGGTAAGGGCCAGAATATTTTCCGGAAGAAGTCCGGGGACGTCACGCAACAATTGGAAAATGCGAGCCGTGATCACGCTCGTTTTTCCGCTGCCTGGCCCGGCGATAACCAGCAGCGGGCCTTCGCCGTGCTCGATGGCTTTCCGCTGCTCGGGGTTCAGTTTCATTTCCTGCATGGGGGCACTGCTGCCATTATTCCGCGAAGCTTCCCGCTGAGGCAAGTTGTTTCGGGAGCGTCTTCCTTGACTTGCCGAAAACGCGGCGCCTATAATCCTCGCGGGTTAGAAGATCATGCGTGACGTCGTATTTCTGGCTGCGGTGAGAACCGCCATCGGAAAATTTCAGGGCGCACTAAGCCCGCTCTCCGCTGTGGAGCTCGGGGCCTGCGTGGTGCGCGAGGTGGTGCGCCGCGCTGGAATTGAGCCCGCCCAAGTGGACGAAATTATTATGGGCAATGTGGTCTCAGCCGGGCTCGGACAGAATCCGGCGCGGCAGGCCGGACTGAAGGGCGGACTCCACGCGCACGTTGCCGCGATGACCGTCAACAAAGTTTGCGGCTCCGGATTGAAAGCCGTGGCACTGGCGGCGCAGGGCATTCAGACCAAAAATTCAGAGATCGTGGTCGCCGGCGGCATGGAATCAATGACCAACACGCCCTACCTGCTGCCCCAGCTTCGCGCGGGGCTAAGACTCGGCCACGGCAAAGTTCTCGACTCAATGATTCAAGACGGCCTTTGGGATGCTTTCGAAGATTTTCACATGGGGATGACCGCTGAACTGGTGGCGGAGAAATACAAGATCGGCCGCGAGCAGCAAGACGCCTACGCGGCCGAAAGCCATCGGCGCGCCATCGACGCAATCAAGAGCGGCAGGTTTGCGGATCAAATCGTTCCTGTCGCCATCCCTCAAAAAAAAGGCGAGCCGATCCAATTTTCGGTGGACGAATCGCCCCGGGCCGACACTTCGCTCGAAGCCCTGGCCAAGCTGAAGCCGCCTTTCAAAAAAGATGGCACGGTGACCGCCGGGAACGCTCCGGGAACCAATGACGGCGCCGCGGCGTTGTTGGTAACGAGTGCGGATACCGCC
Organism: Terriglobia bacterium; assembly: GCA_035934315.1. Classification (GTDB taxonomy): domain Bacteria; phylum Acidobacteriota; class Terriglobia; order UBA7540; family UBA7540; genus DASYXZ01. The sequence continues at coordinate 73,412 of DASYXZ010000081.1, forward strand.
CACGGACTGGGCAAGAAGCCGATGGCCCGCGTGGTGGGGCAGGCTGTAAGCGGCGTCGAGCCGCGATGGGTGATGATGGCGCCCGTGGAAGCCGTACGGTCGCTGATGAAACGCGTTGGCTGGAAACTCGAAAATGTTGACCTGTTCGAGTTGAATGAAGCTTTCGCAGTGCAGGCCCTCGCTGTGATTCAGGAACTCGGGCTCGATCCCGCCAAAACAAACGTGAACGGGGGCGCCGTGGCGCTAGGGCATCCCATTGGAGCTTCCGGCGCGCGCATTCTTGTCACTTTACTTTATGAGATGACTCGACGAAATGTCCGGCGCGGCGTCGCGGCGCTTTGCCTGGGTGGCGGGAATGCAGTGGCGCTGGCCGTCGAGCGTGGAGACTAACAGGGGGCGGACAGGATGATGACCAAGGCTCGATGACGCAATCCCCCCATCCGATGGTTGGCGGCT
>DASYXZ010000111.1:0-36093 GCA_035934315.1 Terriglobia bacterium
TTGAAGGGCTTGGTCAGATAATCGTAGGCGCCCAGCTTGATGGCTTCCACCGAAGCCTGGATGGTTCCAAAACCCGTCATCATCACGACGTCGGTTTCAGGATATTTTTGCCGGATGATTTTCAACAGCTCGATGCCGCTCCGCCCGGGCATGCGGACATCGGTAAGAACAATATCCACCGGCTCGCGCTCCATCACCTCCAGAGCCCGCGCCCCGGACTCCGCGGTTTCCGTCTGGAAGCCCATTCGATGAAGAATCTCCACGCACAGGTCGCGCGCCGTTTGCTCATCGTCAACGATCAAAACTTTAGTTTCCATTTACATTCCAGCGTGTCTCATTCATCAACGATCTTTGCGTGACGGCTTCCCGGCAAAGAAGGAGCATTTGCTGAAATTCATATCGAGCTTAATTAGGGCATCAATATATTTGAGTAACCAAGTAACCGATTGCGCCCTCATGGAAGCGCGCTAGCGATTTCGCTTCCGTTTGTACTTGGCTGTGGCACGTTTCCGCTTTCGTTCGACAACGCTCTTTGGAACCCTCACTACCTTAGCAAGAGCGGTGCGGAAATTTTCCATTGCCTCTTTCGGGTTTTCGACTTCAAACGTGTCCAGCTTCACTCTCACGCGGTAGCTCCAATCAACTCATTATTGGTTAACCGTCGATTCACAACTTGAGCGAGCACCGCAAGGAATCTTCCGAAGTCATCCGTCTTGCGCAGATTGAACCGGAGCGTCTGTTCATCAAGATACCGGAACAAGTGGAACGGCTCGACGCTAACATACGTTCCCTTAAGGCCGCGCTTCAAGAGGCTCCAAAAGTTTTCCATGCCATTCGTGTGAACCCGGCCAGCGACGTAAGCAACGGCATGGTCAATTACTTTGTGGGCATACTCACCCTCCAAGCCGTCATAAGATTGCAGAGCGTCACTGTAAAGCGCAGAGCCAGCCTGTACGTGCTTTTTGACTTCAGCTTGCAGTTCCTTTTTCTTTCGACTTCCAACTACCTCCGCGCAGACGGCCCCGCCGCGCTGCAAGAATCCCATAACGACTGTCTTGTCTTTCCCGCCTGTTCCGGTGATTCGAGTCCGGCGCTTTTCTATGTGCATGTTTCGCGCTTTTCCGCCGATGAATGTTTCATCGACTTCAACCTCGCCTTTCAATTTCATAAGCTGGCCTGTCTGCATAGCGAGCCGAAGACGGTGCAGCATAAACCATGCCGTCTTTTGTGTGACGCCAAGATCACGGGCCACTTCATACGAACTGATTCCGTTTTTGCAGTTCACAATCAGCCACAAAGTCGGAAGCCACTTTTCAAGCGGAATCGGCGAATCCTCAAAGATCGTTCCGACCTTCAAAGTGAACTGTGCGCGCGGGTGCTTGCCGTAGCATTTCCAGCGGCGCGTTTTCTCCATGTAGGTAACACGCTCCGAATTGCAGTTCGGGCATCGAATAATGCCATCCGGCCATCGGGCCTCTACCATGAATTTCTGGCAGTTCTCATATTCGCCAAAGAATTTCACGGCATCCAAGAGCGTTTTGGGTGTAACATGTGTCTGTTTCATGGTTACTATAATACCTTAAATATCTCGGTTTGTCAAGTACTTTATTTCTCTTGCCGTGAATAAGTTACAAAAAGCAGTCAAAACCCTATGTCTGGTAAGATGTGCCATAGTCCAATGGAGCCCAACAAGTGAGCCAAAAGAATAAAAAGCAGACCCAGCCCAAACTCACGCAGAGCGCGGGGAGTTCCGTCATACATGGGAGCTACCCAACAAGCCCTCCAGACGCCGATCACAGTCATAATTATAGCCGCTATAAAAAGCGAGACGCCTTCGACTATGTGACGTCTGTCGTAACTATCATAGGTCTGATTATACTCATCATCTATACGATTTACGCTGGCCGTCAAGCCTATTGGATGAGGCGTTCTGTTGAAAACTCCGCTCTGTCTGAGCGTCCCTGGATTGAGGTTGCCACTGTCATTGGATTCGAACACCCGAATTACGCCGGGAATAAACCAATTTACCCTATCTTGCCAGACATACCATTGTTTAGAAACTTTCCCTATAATTTTGTCGTGACTACAAAGAATTACGGGCGCACTCCGGCCTTGCGGGTTTATGCGGATTTTGACGTTAAGTGGAGTGACCTTCCAGGTACGGTGGAACCTTACCTGAAGAACATAATGATTCCAGTTTATGAAAGATGCCAAGTTGGATTCCCATTCTCTGGTACAGGAAACGAAGCTGAGTTCCCGAATGGGACCTATGAGTTCCGAACCCCTCGGGCTATTTTCGGCGGAGAAGAGGTCGATAGGTTCCTTCAAGTGAAGGAAGCTGTATTTATTTACGGTTGTGTGAGGTACAAGGATGTTGGAAACTTGAACTCTAGGGAATTTTACCAAACAGATTTTTGCAGATATCTCTGGCTTGGTGACACTCCCCATAGCTGGAAACCTTGCGTAGCAGGCAACGGCGTTCGTTAGGACTGAAAAAGCGCAGACCACAGCGAACAGGTTCAGTGACCCGATGGTTAGCCAAGTATATTGATGCCTTAATTAGAGTGGTGATACCCGAACCGTCTAATGAAGACTTACAACTTCATAGACGAGAGAGCTGCCTTCGGGCTTCATGATTTCACCTGGCCGGTGAATTGCTTCCTCATGTCTTCCAGCGCTGACCTGAAACTTTCCAATTCCTTTTCAAGATTCATGCGCACCTCTTCGGCATGGGTGAAATTGTTTTCACGCCCCATCGTTTCCAATCGACGAGCCGCTTCATAAGCAGTCCCGGTGGTGAAATTACCCACTGAGCCGCGCATTTTATGAGCAGAGCGCTCCAGGGCTTTGCCGTCGCTGTGCGCGACGGCTTCCCGGATCTCGATTAAGAGCATCGGACTGTCACGAAGAAACAGCCCGGCCATTTCACCCAGTAGTTCGGTGTTGCCGCCCAGGCTATCCAGAACCGCCGCACTGTTGACCAACTCGCTGGCCTCAAACTTTCCTGTGGTCCTGTCTGGTTCGCCAAATGTCGAAGGAACCAGGCGCTCGATCTCCAGCAGTAGGTCTTCAACCTGGACTGGCTTCGCAACATATCCGTCCATCCCTGCGCGCAGACATCTTTCACGGTCGCCTTGCATGGCGTTGGCCGTCATGGCCAGGATTGGAACATGGGCCGCGATTGTTTTTTCCTTCTCACGAATTGCCGCGGTAACCTCAAAACCGTCCATCTCCGGCATCTGCACATCCATCAACAACAGATTGAACTCTCCGGGAAGAGAATTTTCAAAGGCAGCAAGCGCCTCGCGGCCATTGCCCGTCACCACCACCGTGTGCCCATGTTTTTCGAGCAACCGGACGGCCAGCGTCTGGTTGACGGCATTGTCTTCCGCCAGGAGGATGTTCAGGTGGCGCTGATTTTCGCGCAGTGAATGGCGCGTGACCAGGGGGACTGGCTCCGCCTTTCCCGACGATTTTGTGAGTACGGTGATGATGGCGTCCAACAGGTCCGACTGGCGGATGGGCTTGGTAAGATAGGCTGAAATCCCCAACTCGCGGCACCGGGCGCCATCACCCCGCTTACCGGCAGAGGTCAGCATCATGATGGTGGCCCTGGCAAGTTCCGGGCGCGCCTTGATCCGCTCGGCCAGGGTGAAGCCGTTCATGTCCGGCATCTGCGCATCAAGGAGAACCAAGGGATAGGCACTTCCAGCGTCCCGCGCCCGTTCAAGACAAGCCAGCGCTTGCATTCCGCCTTCGGCCAGGATGGGCTTCATGTGCCAGTTGGTAAGCATTTCCTCGAGGATGCGCCGATTCGTCGTGTTATCGTCCACCACCAGAACGCACTGGCCGCGCAGGCTAACAGGTTCAAGGGCAACGGGCGTGGCCGCCAAATCTTTCGGTATCTCAAAAAGCACGGTGAAATGGAAAGTGCTCCCGCGTCCGGGCTCGCTTTCAACCCAGATGCGCCCGCCCATCATCCGGACCAGTCGGGCCGAGATGGCCAGCCCGAGACCCGTTCCACCATACTTGCGTGTCGTCGAACTGTCGGATTGCGAGAAGGCTTCAAAGATGAGTTGTTGCTTGTCGCGCGGGATTCCGATCCCCGTATCGGAAACGGAATATTGCAGGACGATCGCGCCTTCGATTTTGGATTCTGGCTTGACACGGACCACCACTTCACCCCGCTCGGTAAACTTAATGGCGTTGCCCACCAGGTTGATAATGATCTGGCGTAAACGGCCGGGATCGCCTAACAGCGCCCGGGGGACATCAGGGTGAAAATAGTAGGCAAGTTCCAATCCCTTTTCATGAGCTCGCAGCGCAAGCGACTTCATGATGTTGGACAGGCTGCTGCGCAGATTGACCTCAATAATTTCAAGATCCAGCTTGCCGGCCTCAATCTTTGAAAAATCCAGGATGTCATTAATAATCGTCAGCAGAGAATCGGCTGACGACTTCACCATTCCCAAATATTCCCGCTGCTCCGGGTTGAGCGGAGTGTCGAGTGTGAGTTCGGTCATCCCGATAATCCCGTTCATGGGGGTTCGGATCTCATGGCTCATGATGGCAAGAAATTCGCTTTTGGCGCGGTTGGCGGATTCGGCCGCTTCCTTGGCTGTGTGTAACTCCTCCTCTGCCCGTTTGCGATCCGTAATGTCGCGGCCTATACATCGAATGATGGGCTTTTCCAGGCCGTCTTGACGCAAGGAATTGTCAAACTCGATAATCTTTTGCTCGCCTTGGCGGGTGAGCACCTTCATCAAGCCGTGGGCGTGGCCGTTTTCCCGGACGTCTTGAAGATAAGGCTGGAATAGCTCGCGAACATCAGTGGGAATGTACTCGCTTAGGTTATGCCCCACGAGCTCCTCAGCCCGGACACAACCGAAGAGTTCAAGTCCGGCGCGGTTGACGCTTAACACCGTTCCGTCAAGATCCTGAGTGCCGATCAAGATGCCACTGTTTTCCACCAAGTCGCGATATCGATCTTCAGCCTTTTTGACCGCATCCTCCGCCTTCTTTCGTTCTGTGATGTCGATAAAAGTGCCTTCGATCCAGCCCGGTCCACTCTTCTCAATCAAGCTCAGGTTGGCCAAAACCCAGACTTCGCTCCCATCCTTTCTTTTCAGGGACATCTCGAAATTCGTCAGAGCCTTTTCCCGCCTCAAACGTTCCAGCGTGGCCAACTGGAATTTTGGGTCGGCGAAGACTTCCGAAACGTGAACTGGAAAGAGTTCCTCGCGCGAGGAATAACCGAGAATGCGCGCGCAAGCTTCATTACATTCAGCGATGCGGTCGTCCAGCGTCAAGCGAAAGACCCCCGCCAGGTTGCGCTCAAATAGAAGCCGGTAGCGTTCTTCAAGGTTTGCTATGCGTTGCAGGCGAAGGAGGAGAACGCCCGTCTGCTGGCTCAACTGTCGTCTTAAGGCCGCTACCCAGCCGAACACCACGAGCATAATACCGATGGTCAGCCCCAACGCCCACAGGGTGTGCTGGATGCTCCACCATGATGGCCGCATAAGGACGACGATGTCCCTGGGCGAACGAAGGAAAACGCGATAGGTCAGCGGGCTTCGGTATGCGTCGGTTTCGACCGACGAAACGCCGGTTGTTTCAATGACACTGCCAACCCGTATGGGACGCACCGCATACTCAGCCGCTCCGTTAGGAAGCCGCGCAGTGAACGTGTGAGTTCCACTCTGGACCAACAGGAAAACATCTGTGCCCCGAATCGATTGATCGATCAACTGTCCTTGAATTCTGACGAGTTCGGCGTCATGGGCGCCGCTCAGGCTCGTGGCGTCCGTTAGGTCGATAGGGACGGGCATCGCGCCGCGGCCAATTTTCCGGAACTCACCGTCTTCCAATTGAGGGGCATATTCACCCATAGTTGGAAACCCCACGGCATCGACGAGGTCCCCTGGCTCAATATCCTCGCTTTGACTGCTCGCCACGACGACTCCGCCGGACGCGTCCTGGACAAAAATGTATTGCCCTTTCCTGGCTAACGTCACCACCCCTTGCACCCGAAGTCTGTGGCCCAAGGCTTTCTCCGGAGTGAATCGCATCAAGCTGTCGGTGGAAAGAATGGGGAGCGCAAAGGGGTCAGGGCTGGCGGCTTTTTCGATGTGCACCTGATCCATGTTGGGGACGAAAAGCTGGATGCCCACCAACTGTCTTTTGTCATTGAACAAAGTTCCGCAAACGCCGCGAAGCGTGACTTCGGAGTCAATCAAGGCTGCATAGTTTCCGCCTTTCTGAAACCCCTGCACCATGGCCTTGAACTTGTTATTGCCGGCTGAAATTCCCAACACAAGGGACGGCGGTCCCTTGGTCATGGTGGGAGAGACGGTATCCTCATAATCTACTGAGTGAACGATACCGTGCACTTCGACCCATTGACTGTCCTCCTTGCCTGTCAGCAAATCTTCAAGGTGGAAGCGATGCGCGGAGGGCAGTGGAGCCTTACCCAGTACGCGGAACTTGGGGTTGTCAACCACGGGCGCAAAATCCCCCGGGCCGATAACACCCTGCACTTCCACAAGATCGCCGGCGCGAATCTTCGTTGTAAGTTCGCGAGTCGTGATAAAGATGCCCGCTGTCGAATCCTGAAAAAAGGTGACGCCCCACTCCAGGGAGGTATAAGTGATGACGCCGCGTAATACCACCGGGATCTTGAGTTGCACTTGTTGAGCAGTGAGCCTGCGGATTTGAGCTGCTTGAGTAATAACCGGAATTTTAGATTGCCCCTGCGCCCAAACGGCAATCGACGAAGAGGTAAACGTCAAAACCGCTGCCAACGAAAGGACGCGCGATCGTGAAGTTTTGGACGGCGGGCTGCCCGGTGTGATATGAGTCCTAATCACTTCACCGCTTCCTTATTAGAAGAGTCTTTTTGAAGCTCCGGTTGCACAATCTTCTCGTAGCAATCGGGACAAATTCCGTGGCTGAATTGCGCTTCCGAGTGCGCGGAGATGTAGCCTTCCACTTGTTGCCAATAATTCTTATCGTCCCGGATTTTTTTGCAGTAGGAACAGATGGGCAAAAGTCCCTGGAGTTGATTGACGCCGGCCAGGGCGCGCTCCAACTCGATGACCCGGTCGGCAAGATTGGTCTGTAATTCCACCACGCGCACCCCCACATTAAGGCGGGCGCGCATCTCGTCCTGGTTGAAAGGCTTGGTCACGTAATCGTCGGCTCCGGCATCGAGACCGCGCACAATGTCCTGATTGTCGCCTCGGGCGGTGAGGAGAATGAGATAAGCAGGGGAGGCGCGCGGCGCAAGTCGAACCCGGCGGCAGATCTCGACGCCATCCAGCACGGGCATCATCCAGTCCATGATGGCCAACTTCGGGGCGTCGGCGCTTTCGAGCACCCGCCAGGCCTCCTCGCCGTCTCTCGCGACCACCACATCGTATCCCCATCGCAGGAGGAATACTTGAAGCATTCTGCGTGAAACCTCATCGTCCTCCGCAATCAGGATTTTCACTAGACATCCTCCTTTCGCCGGCTTCATCAGGGCGCCGGAAAAACGTGCGTCCATTCCCCGACGCCTGCCGGCTTTAATTGGCGTGCGCCGCCCCAAGTCCGTTTGACTTACATCGAACTATATTTTCATAACCCGGGAACTCCGCTCACCCTCGAGACCGGTCATCTGGTTATTCGGCAGGTCTGGGAGAATACTTGAATCGCAGGGGAGGATTAGAGCGCCAGGAAGACGAGTTTCGATCCCGCGCCCATGGGCAATCGGTATAGAAATTTCTGCACCGCGCCGGCAAAAGGCCCGACGACAAACCAAACAGGAGAAGGCGCGCCGGCGCTCATATCGCCCGCGCATTTCCGGGAGGTTTGACCCTTGCCACCTGATACAGCCCTAACTTTTTTGTGCACTTTCGGGGGACAGCTTTCGCAACTCCGCCGCTGCCACTTCCGGAAGTAGCGAGTTGTAGTAAACCTCTTTCAAGCTGTAGGATTTTGAGTTGGCGGGAATAACGGGAAGGATTTCAAAATGCCAATGATAATCTGCGGCTAAAGTTTTCCAGTGACCGATTTTTTCGAATTTGGCGTTGGTGTTCGGAGAAGTATGTAAAACCAGATGGTAGGTGGACGTCACAGATTCGAGGCGCTGAAGAACAGATTTTAGAAATTTTGCCAGGTGGATCTGACGGTCTTGGGAAGCCATGTCTTCTTCGAACGAGCAGTGGTGATTGATGGGTAAAATCCAGGTCTCATAAGGAACGCGCGAGGCGAACGGGCAGAACGCCACGAACAGATCATCCCATTCAACCGTCCGTTCGCGCTGCTCCAATTCTTGTTTTACGACATCGCAAAGCAGGCAACGCTCCTTCAACTCATAGTGACGCCGGGAGGACCTCAGCTCATAGCTCACGCGCCGGGGGATAAACGGCGTGGCCGTAATCTGGGAATGAGGGTGCTCCAGATCCTGGCCCGCGAGCTTGCCTTGATTACGGAAAAAAGTGACGTAGCGGAATCGCATGTCCCTTTTCAGATCCAAAATTCTTGTGACGGCGGCCCGCAAAACCTGCGCCACGTTTTCGTCGCTCTGTTCCGTCAGCGTCATGTGATGGTCACGATTTTCAACAATGATCTCATGCGCGCCGAGCCCCCGCATCTTGTCGTAAATACCTTCCCCGCGACGCTGCGCGTCACCTTCAATTCGATAGAGCGGCCGCAAGTGCGGGATCACCCGAACCTGCCAATCCACCGAACCCCCGGGATAGGCATAAATTGTCTTGGGGCTCAGCGCCTCCTGGCCCGGGCAAAGCGGACATGCGGAATCCGCCGGCCAACTGGCTTCGCCATCTTCCTGAATCACCCAGCTCTGGGTGATCGGGTCTTTCCTCAGTTCCATTTTTCCTCCGCCGTCAGATTCATATGATGAGTCCAACTTTTTGTCAAGGTTCGCGCGGAGTGGGTGGTGGATTTTAGTGCGATAAGCGCGGGAAAGAAGGGGACAAGAATTAACCTATATAGTAATACTGAATATATTACGGTTAAATCTTTACCTCAAGCTGTTTTAAGTTTTGCAGTGGCGAGCGACTTTGAATTACCGGGCGAATACGTCCGGATTTGTAGTGGAAGCATTTACTGATTCTAAGGGACATTCCGGGTTCGTTCCTCGAGAAGCGAGGTTTGCACGAATGGCTCCATTTGCTGACAATCGCAGGTTCTTAACCCCCATTCTTTTTCGCCTTCCTTTCATAATTCACAATTCATAATTTCTTTATTTCCCCTGTCTACCGTCTACAGCCTGCTCTCTACTCTTCCGCCTTTAAATACAATATTGCACACTTTGGGAAAAATATTTCCGCAGGCAGGGGGGAGTGAGCACGCTTAATCTCCCTGGATGGCTCCGTGGGCGCCGCCTGATCCTGCCTCGCGACTGATCTTTCCCTCATCCTTCACCGCTGATGCGCCGATAAGCGATATGGAGGAGTGTGTCACTCGAGCCGGATTTCGCTACGTGCCTTATCGTTTGAATTAACACAACAACACTGTTCCTAGCGGCCTTTGAGAGTGATTTGAGCGGTGAGCAATTGTGACCAAAAATGTGAGCCGGAGTGAACGGATGGCAATTCGCCCAAACGGTATAAATTAAGTGTGCCTTCCGATCAGCGGGTAAGAGGCGGATGGAAAAAGTAGAAAGTGACGATGGTTGTCACACTGTTTCGCAGGCTCCGCGTGGCCGCCCTAAGGGGGCTGCATCACATGGAGCGATCGAATTACCCAGGAGGTGTGCCCTGAAAGTCAATTTCTTGAATCGGATCGTGATGGCGGCTGTGATTTGGGCGGTGTGGTTGGTGGGAATGAACATACCTGTCAGGGCTCAGGGTCAACCGCCGCAAGACCAGAAGCAAAAGCAGAAAAAGGGCCAACAGCCGGCGCGCCAAAACTCGCAGGCGCAACAGCAACAACAAAATCAGGAAAACCAGCGCGCCCAACAGCAACCCTTGGGGCTATTTTGGGGACAATCCTGAAAATGCAGTCGCTACAATAAAGACAGCGACGCCAGTATCCAAAACAAGCGCCCGGCTCCATTGACCAGGAAAAGTCAGTAGAGTCGGGCGTAATTTTTTGGGGTGTAGCGCGGGTGTCCTCACCCGCGATTCGTTTTTATTCCCCTGGCGCGGATGGGGACACTCACAAAGAAAACTGAAAACGCGGGTGGGGACACACGCGCTACAAAAGTTATTTCAGTTTTGCGTATTCGACTTTGGCCTGTTGGAGAATGGGAATATCGGGGTCTGCGTCTTTCCAGAGAGCGAGGAAATTCTGATAGGCGGTCCGACTCTTGTCCTTATCTCCCGCCAGCGCATAAGCGCGCGCCAAGCCAAGTTGGGCAAGTGAAATGATGGGGTCGGCCGGAAAAAGATTCTTCATTGCGACAATCGTTTGGAATTCCCGCGCGGCATCGCTCGAGCGGCTGGCCTTCAAGTACGCCTGGCCGCGAATGAAAAGCACAGCCGGGTCGGCGCGATCGTAGGGCTTGGCCGATTCGAGCAAGTCAATCGCTTTGGCCGCATTGCCGTGATCCATTTCAATGACGGCCTGTATGGCGGGTACTTCAACCGACTGCACCGAGGTATCTTGTGGACGGCTTTTGGCCACTTCGCCCACCAGGGCCTGAGCTTTTGCGTCTTCACCCGCCAGCGCCAGGGCGGTGGCGGCGGAAAGCTTCACATCGGGACTTTGGGAAAATGTCAAAGCTGCACTGGCGTCCTTAATGGCAGGTTGCCGGTCGCCGAAGAGCGCCTCAATAGTGCCTTGTTGCGATGCCATATTGCCTGCGCTCTCATTAAGTTTAATTTGGGAGTACATTGCCTGGCCGCGCTTGAATAATTGGGCCGCTTGCCGGAGTTCGCCGCGCGAGGCCGCAAGCCGTGCATCGCGAGAGGTTACATTAGCCTGGCCCTCGGGCGTGACCGTCACCAGAGCATCTTCGCGCTTCCGCGCGACATCATCACCCTCCGCGAGCGCGATCTGGGACAGCGCGACATGGATGAAAGTCCCACCGAACTTGTGCTGCACAGCGCTCTCAAGAACTGTCCTGGCTTCATCGAGCCGGCTCAGGCCCATATAGGCGCGGGCGGTCATGGCATAGCCATTCATAATGTCCGGAGCCACGAGCATGGCCTGCCTGCCATCTTCGAGCGCCTTGTCAAATTGTCCCAACTGGTTGTACTCGTTCGCCAGATTATTCCAGGGGATCATGTCCTGCGGGTAGGTTTGCTTGTAAAGCTCGTAGGCTTCAATGCCTTTCTCAATTTGACCGCTGTCAGTATAGTAATGCGCTGTGATGTAGAGCCTTTCGCGCTCGCTCGCCCTGTCTTTAAGGTCGAAAGCTTTTTGTTCGTACTGCTGCATCAGTTCCTGCTGGTGTTCATTGCTGTAAATAGTGCCGAGGCGCGCGTAAGCCAAAGCAAAATTGGGGTCGAGCTCGATGGCGTGTTTGAAAAAAGGCGCGGCGGCGAACTCCTCTCCCTTATTGAACTGCGCGTCGCCGAGAGTAAAAGATTTGAGAGCCTCGAGCGAAGAGGTTGTGGCTTGCGCCAGCGGTGTGTCAAATTTCTGAATTGAGGCGAGCGATTCGCCCAGTTTGCCGCGCAGACTTGAAGCTGCCTTGCCCAGCGCGTCAAGCACTTGCTCCTTGCCCGGCGCCTGTGCCTGCTCTTCCGCCAGCGTGTCACCCGTGGCCCCATTCACCGCATCAAGAGTGATCACGTACTGGCTGCCCAGATTCGCAATCGAGCCGGTGAGCATCGCCTTGATGCCGTCGCGCCGGCAGATCTCACGCCCGATTTCGCTGGAAATGCGCGCGTCCGGCGGCTGGCCCATAAACTTTAGCGTCTCGCGCACCCGCTCGCTCGAAAAAACGTTGAGATAAGGCGACTGGCCGAGGTCTACCGCCAGCGCCTGCTTGAGCGTTCCGTCAAACACGGAATCGCCCGTGGTGTTTACAAAGTCGGTGAGAAGGATCGAGTCTTTCCCGGTTAGCGCCGGAGCGCGATGCAGATAGAAATAAGTTCCGGCGAATCCAGCAATGACGATGAGCGCCGCACCGGCCGCTATCATCCATTTGCGTGATGATGCTGGCGCCGGAGGCGCCGCTTCAATCGCTCTTAAGGGGGCGACGGCGGGTTGAGCGCCTGTAGCCGCAATTGTGCCGGAGACGGGCGTCGCGCCAGGCACAGGTGGGTGTTGGGGCGGAGGTGGCCCCAAGTTCTGCGGTGGCGGCGCCGCCGGTGGCGAAAGGGGAACTGGCAACACGGCCGGCGGTGAGGCCATTGCTGCTACAGCCGGTGACGAAGTCACAACCGGCACCGCGGCAGAGCGGCCTGAGTCTGTGTCGCGCTTCAAGCGTTTCAGATCGGCTTCAAGGTCGGAGGCGGTCTGGTAGCGCAGCCGGCGGTCTTTCTCCAGCGCCTTGTTGATCATTCGTTCCAATTCCGGCGGGACGACAGGATTGATGCGCACAGGTGGAACAGGCGCGCGATTGAGGATGGCGTCAAAGAGCACGGCCGAAGTCGAGCCGGCAAAAGCCGGATGGCCCGTGGCCATTTCATAGAGCACGATTCCGAAAGAAAATAAATCTGTGCGCGCGTCCAGCTCTTCGCCGCGAGCCTGCTCGGGCGACATGTAGGCCACTGTGCCCATGGCCACGCCAGGGCTGGTGAGGAGTTCCGGAGCAGTAGCCGACATGGTTGCCGCGCCCGTGGCGGCGTTCTCGTCCGGCGCGGCAGGGAAGCTTTTCAAACCCGGTCCTGCGTTGGTTAATTTCGCCAGACCAAAATCCAGAATCTTAGCCTGGCCGCGGCGGGTGATAAAGATATTGGCGGCCTTGATGTCGCGATGGACTATGCCTTTTTCATGGGCGGCGTCGAGCGCGTCCGCGATTTGGATGGCCAGCTCAAGCAGCGTGTCAGTATCCAAAGGCCGGCCGGCGATTCGGTGCTTGAGTGTCTGACCTTCAAGCAGCTCCATGACGATAAACGGCTGCCCATCGTACTCGTCAATCTCGTGAATGGTGCAGATGTTCGGGTGGTTGAGGGCGGAGGCGGCACGAGCTTCACGCTGAAATCGCTCCATGGACGGATGATCGCGCGCCACCTCTTCCGGCAGGAACTTGATCGCCACGTGCCGGCCCAGGCGGGAGTCCTCGGCCTTGTACACCACACCCATGCCGCCGCCGCCGAGCTTCTCAAGAATCCGATAATGCGAAACAACTTTGTCTGTAGAGATTTCTTCTTCTCCCTGTGATGCGCATATTAGCCGGGTGCAAAAGGGAAGTCAACGCGCAGGCAGACGTGGACTGCCATGGCGCAAGCTACAGGCGTGCAGTTTTCGGCCTAAAAAAGGGGGTATGATGGGAACGATTGGAAATTGGAAACTGGGGAGAAGAAAATGGAAATTGGAAATTAGAATATCGCGGGTCTAAGAGAAACCTAAAAATCGCCCCTCCAATTTCCAGTTTTCATCTTACGCTCTTGAATGCTTGCCTCAAGGGATGATATCGTGGCAGTCGCGATTGTGATTTAGTTTGCCAGGAGCGCCTCACATGGGGAAAAAACCCGCACTGCAAATTTTGCATGACGCCAAGCCTGCTTTGCTTTCCCTCAACCGCCGGGAATGGATCGCGCGCATTCTGGGGGGCGCCACGGCGGGAATGGCACTTCCTGGGCTGGCTGGTGCGCATCCCGTGCGTGAGCATCTTGCCCATTCTTCCACCATTGACATGGCTGACGCTCAAGTTGCAGCCGCCACATGGGCGCCGGAATTCATGGACGCTCACCAGGCTGAGACGCTGGCTGTGCTGGGCGAGCGCATCGTGCCGGGCTCATCCCGCGCCCACGTGGAACGGTTTATTGACACATTGCTAAGCGTGGACCGGCGCGAGAACCAGCAGCGCTTTCTGAATTCTCTCGCCGCCTTTGAGGGCGAGTCGCTGCAGAAGCATGGGCATCCCTTTAAAGATTTGACCGAAGCACAACAAAATGAAATCCTCACCGTGGCATCAACTGGCAAGCCGGGTCACGCACTCTATCAAGGACGACGGCGCGCATCGCTGGGCCCGCCGCCCGCCGCTCTCCCAACTGAACACGACACGTTTCGCGATCACTTTGAGAATTTGAAGGGATGGGTTCTCGGAGCCTATTATACTTCCGAGGTCGGGATGCGGGAGCTCGGTTGGACGGGACAAGTGATGTTCGAAAGCTTTCCCGGATGCGAACATCCGGGCGGCCATGCATGATTGGGGATTGAAGATTGATGATTGTTGATTGGCGGGCGAAAAAAGCAATCAACTTTCCACCTTCAGCTACCAGCCCATGAGCAATTTGCTCCAGTGTTGTATCCCGGCTGATCGTTGACGGCTTTTTCAGTTCTCAAACAGAAATCATCAATCGTCAATTCCCAAAATGCTTCCCACCGAATTTATTGCTGCTCTCGGCCAAGGCAAACCCGGCGCGGCCTATTTCCTTTGTGGGCCTGACCGGTTTCTGCACGAAGAGTGCCGCGGCGCGCTGATCGCCTCACTGCCCGCTGAGGTGCGCGAGTGGTGCCTGGCGGAAATCGAATACGAGCCCGGGCGACTGGCTCGCGAACTGGAAGGCGCCTGCCAGATGCCGATGCTCGGCGCCCACAGCTATTTGCTCTTCTCTGACCCGGAAGATTTTAAGCATGGAACTGACCAGGATGTGGAAGCGCTCAAGACCTACCTGGAGCGCCCATCACCTTTTTCCACGGTGGTCTTTGTGGCCGTGGAGCCTGACCGCCGGCGGAAAATCATCCAGTTGTTGGAAAAAAAAGCGGCGCTGGTGGAGATGATGCCGCTCTCGCGCCGCGATGCCGCCACATGGGTGAAGCGCCGGCTGGAAAAGGCGGGCGTCGAAACCACCCCTGAGCTTGCGGAAGAAATTGCAGCGAAGTTTGAGACCAGCCGCGACTCGCGCGGCCAGGCGAGCACGGGCGGAGTGAACTTGCTTTGGGTGCGCACCGAGCTGGATAAACTCCTCACTGCCAGACCCGATGCCAAACGGCTGGAGCGGGCCGACCTGGAATTGATGGTGGGCTTCCGCGAGGAACACGTGATTGGAAAACTTTTGCGATCCATCGCGGAAAGGCGGTTCGGCGTCGCGCTGGAACACCTTCGCGCTTTGCTGGCCAGCAAGGAATCCGAAATATTGCTGCTCTGGTGCATCGGCGACCTCTTTCGCCAGGCGCTGAGAGGAGCATCCGCTCAACCATCCGGACGCGGCGGATGGAATCGTTTTGCCAATCCTTATTCCACGCCGGAAATCGCGCAACAACTCGTGCGCACCTATCCGCGCGAGCAACTGCTCCAAGCCATTCGGCTGACGCGACAGGCGGATATGGGAATCAAATCATCGTGGAAGGATTCGAGAATCCTGCTGGAGTTTCTGATCTGGCAGATTATCGTGGGCAAGTCATCGGAGATCGTTCCGGCGTTTGAACTTCCCGCGCCATCGGCTGAGGCGTGAAAAAAGCGGAAACTGGAAAATAGAAACTGGGGGAACAATCTGAAGTCTCACCTTAAACCCACGATCCTGTAATTTCTAGTTTCTATTTTCCAATTTCCAGTTCTTACGCCAGCGCCTTAAATCGGACGGTCAACCGGGATTTATAGCGCGCCGCGGTATTGCGATGAAGAATGCCCTTGTGGATCGAGTGGTCAATCAGCGCCAGGGTGGGCGCGAGCAGGGCTTGGGCCGTGCCTTTGTCCTTGGCATCGAGCGCAAGGCGAAATTTTCGGATCTGGTGCCGAAGTTTGGTGCGGTGCGTGCGATTCAGGTCTTCCCGCTTGCTCGTTTGCTTGATGCGTTTTAGTGCGGATTTATGGCTTGCCACAGATTCTCCTTTTGGACGGAATGCAATCCTTAACTTTAGCAAAGCTTAATCCCAGCGTCAACGGTGAAGAAGAATTGGGATTGCCTTGGTACATCGTATCCCCCCCTGTGGAGTTGAAGTGTATGAGTGAGAAGAGGAGGAGGGAGGTGCTGCCCTGGTGGGGGGACCAGGGCAGCGGCGGCTCGGTTAAAATCTCCGGCCTGTGGCCGTCCGTTATTACGATCTGATCCGTGATATGAAAAACCCTTTTAACCATCGTCTTCGTCTGGTCGCTTACGCCCGCCAGAAGGGCATCAAAGCCGCGGCGCGGGAGTTTCATACCACCGTGCCCACCGTTCGCAAATGGGTCCGGCGACAGGCGGAACTTGGTCTGAAGGGCTTGCAAGAGCGCTCCTGAGCGCCTCACTCCTGCCCGCACAAAATTCAGGGTGAGCTCGAGAAGCAGGTGGTGGCTCTGCGCCGCCAGTTGCCCACCTTCGGAGCCCAACGCTTGAAACGCGAGTGGGATTTTCCTCTCAGCCAGGTGGCCATCCACCGCATCTGGCGGCAGCACGACCGGCTTCCCCGCCGCTGTCACTTACTTCGGCTCTCAACACGAGCGCATCCCCCCGGCGCCCACGCGTATCAGAGCGACGTCGAAACCGTCCATCGCCTCATCGAAGATGAATTCTTTGTTCTGGAATCTTTCCGCCATCACGCCGACTTCATGGCCAAGGCCGCCCTCTACCAGCTCTATTTCAACTTGGCCCGACCCAATTCCCATAAAGAGTACCGTACCCCTTGGGAGATCTTTCATCAGCTCCATCCTCAACTCCCTCTCGATACTTGCTTGCTTCCCCCTCTCTTTTTGGATTACCGTCTCAATACCAAGGGGAGGTACGATGTACCCTTATATCCCTACGCGCTTGCGAGGCACGGCATGTATCTTGACCAAGCAATCGAAAAACTAAACGCCGGTTTTGACTTGACGCGCCAGGAGGCCGGACAATTGTCGGAGGAACTTTTTTCCGGCAATGTTCCGGACGACGAGATTGTTGCACTGCTGGTTGCGTTACGAACCAAAGGCGAAAAGGCCGACGAGCTGGTGGGTTTTGCCCAGGTGATGCGCGCGCGCGCCGCGGAGACCTTGCGCGAGGCCGGAGTGGATCTGGATGAGATCAAGAAGGGCGGCCCGCTGCTCGACACTTGCGGAACTGGTGGAGACGGCCAGTGCACTTTTAATGTTTCAACCGCAGCGGCGCTGGTTGCTGCCGCTGCCGGAGTGCGCGTGGCCAAGCACGGCAACCGTTCGATTTCAAGCCGGTGCGGAAGCGCCGACGTGCTTGAGGCGCTCGGTGTTGCAATTGATTTGCCACTCAATCATATTCCTGGTTGTCTCGAGCGCGCCGGGATGGTTTTTCTTTTTGCGCCGCACCTGCATCTGGCCACCCGGCACGTGATGAACGCCCGCCGAAGTCTGAAAACAAAGACGGTGTTTAATCTTCTCGGGCCGCTCACCAATCCTCTGGGAGCTTCGGTGCAGTTGGTGGGGATTTACGACCGCACGCGGACAGAAATGTACGCACAAGCTTGCGCTGCGGTGGGCACAAGAAGAGCCTTTGTGGTGGCAGGACACGACGGCGTTGATGAGATCTCTACGGTCGGCGCGACGCAGGTTTCTGAACTGAACGACGGCGAGGTTCAAACCCGCGACGTTTATCCTGAGGATTTCGGCCTGGCGCGCGCGCCCGCGCACGCTCTCAAAGGGGGCGACGCCCCAGCGAACGCGGATATTCTTCGCCGCCTTCTGGATGGCGAGCGCGGGCCTTACCGCGATGTGGTGCTGGCGAATTCTTCCGCGGCCCTGGTGGCCGCCGGCAAGGCCCGGAATTTTCTTGAGGGAGTCGAGCGAGGAGCAGAGGCGCTCGATACCAGCGCTGCCCGCCAAACCCTCGCGACACTGGTGGGATTCACTCAAAGTGTAAAACACTGAAAAAAGGGTTGAAGCGCGGACTTTCATTTCTCAAGAAATCTGCGGCTCCGGCTTCTATAAAAAATCACGGAGTTCGAAATGCCCGAACTCCGCGTGACCTGCTTTTTTAATTTGTTAAAGATTCTTCTTGAAGAATTCGAGCAGGCGCGTGTTTAAGTAAGTCCGCACGGTATCTCCCTGAAAACCGTGTTTTTGTCCAGGTTGAATATAAAGATTAAAAGGGCGACTTGCCTTCACGAGCGCATTCACAAAGTTCATAGTGTTTTGCATGTGAACGTTGTCATCATCCGCGCCATGAATCAGAAGCAATTTGGCCTTCAGCTTGTCCGCAGCTTCAAGAGGCGATGCATCCTTGTAGCCCTCGGGATTTTCTTCGGGCGTTCGCATATAACGCTCGGTGTAAATACTGTCGTAGTACTTCCAATCGGTCACCGGCCCTCCTGCGGCGCCACACTTAAAAACATCGGGCGCGTGCGTCAGCGTATACAGCGTCATATAGCCCCCGTAGGACCATCCCCAAATTCCCAGCCGGTTGCCATCAACATAAGGCAGCGATTTCAAATACGAAACACCCGCCAGTTGATCGGCCAGCTCATGCCGTCCCATATCCTTGAAGATGGTGGATTCCCACGCGTGGCCGCGGCCCCACGAGCCGCGATTGTCCAATGACCAAACGAGAAAGCCGTGTTGAGCGAAAAGGTGATCCAGAAGCGGCGTCCCGCCCCACCTGTTCTGGATCAGTTGCACGTGCGGTCCGCCGTAAACATAAACGATGACCGGATATTTTTTGGCTGGATCGAAATCCGCCGGCTTAACCAGGCGCGCGTAGAGCGTGGCGCCGTCTTCGGCCTTGACCTCGACAAATTCCGTCCTGGCCAAGGCATAGTCGCTGAGGTGATTCTCGGGCTTGTCGAGCGTGGCGATGAAGGAGCCATCCGACTTGAGCAGGCGAATTTGCGGCGGATTATTGACGTTTGAATAAGTGTCAATGAAGAATTGTCCGTCAGTCGAAAGATTCAGACTATGGTTCCCATGCTCGTGAGTGAGGCGCTGCATTTCGCCACCATTTATTCCCACGCGGTAAACCTGGCGCTCGCGCGGGTCGGGGTTGGTACTTGTGAAGTAAACCCAGTCAGACTTCTCATCCACCTGCACCATGGGAACGTCCGAAAAGAGCGGGTGCTCGATGAGCCAGTCTCCTTTTGTTAGTTGTTTCAAAAGAATCCCATCGGGGTTGTATAGATAAAGGTGCAGCCATCCGTCTCTTTCCGAGAGCCAGAGGAATCGCCCGTCAGCTAGAAAGTGCGGCGGATCCAGCGAATTGATCCAGTACGGATCGCGCTCAACCAACAGGTCACGACTTGTGCCACTGGCAGGCGCCCACAAACGTACGGTCAATTCATTTTGGGCGCGGTTGAGGGTCAAAAACGAAATGGCTTTGGAGTCGGGCGTCCAGGAAAACGACGGGCCAAAATATTCGATGGAAGATTTTTCCGGAGGAGTCCAGCTTTTCAACTCCTTCTGATCGACGGTTACAACATGAAAAGATGGAATTGGATTCGCGTCGCCCGGCTGCGGAAAACGCTCGAAGGAGAGCGTGGCGTGGGTGGATAGGTATTCGGTCAGCGGATACTGAGGGACGGGCGTATCATCCAGGCGCAAGTATGCGATTTTTTCCCCGTCCGGCGACCATTCATACGCCCGGCCTGTGGCGCGGTTAGCCATTTCCTCTTCGTACACCCAGTCGAGCTTTCCATTAAGGACGTTTTCGCTGCCGTCATACGTCAATTCCTGAATGAGTCCTGAATGAAGGTTAACAATATAGATATTATTTTTCCGCACGTAAGCCACGCGATCCCCGGCAGGAGAAAATGTGGCGTCTTCATCCACGTCCGGGTCGTTGGTAAGGCGCTTCGTCCTGCCGCTTTCGATATCGAACAGCCAGAGATCATTCCCACCCTGGAACAAGAGCTCATCCCCTTTTGGAGACCACTGGTACGAAGCAAGATTGACCTCGACGGATTCGCCGCCGGGTCCAATCAGTCTACGTTCTTTTTTCGTCGCGATATCATAGGCCCACAATGTTGTAGTGGCCGATTTCCCTGATCCTTCGCGTCGAATATAGCTAATCTCCCGGCCGCCGGGGCGCCACTCAAGGTTTGAAATGCCGCGCGAAACGATGGTTCCTTCACGCGTTACCAGCTCTATGGTGAGGTTTTTTTTCTGCGCCTGTCCTTGTACGATTAGAGACGGCCAGAGTGTGATAAAAACCAGGATTCGTATTAATGATTTCAATGCTTTCCTCCGGTGAGTCCAAGTTTGGTTCCGTCGGGACCTTATCATAAATAATAGTGCCAGCCGATGCGCCTCAGAGCGTTAATTAGAAGCGGGCGAAGATATTATCGCCCGAGGTCGGCCAGCAATTTTGCCCACGCTGCTTTTTCGCGACTTGGTTTGAAGAGAGAAGCCAGCTTCTTGCATCGGGTCTTGAGTTCGGCGCGGAAAGTTGAATCAGTTTCGGCGCGCGACAAGAGTTTGGCCAATCCTTTCGTATCTCCCACGTTAAAAAACCCCGGATAATTTTTCCCGAGAATTCCCACGTTTCCGGGAATGCGAGAGGCAAGAATGGGAAGGCCGGCGGCGATGGCTTCACCCAGGGCATTGGCGCCGCCTTCAAGGCGGGACGACAGCACAAAGAGTTTGCAGCACCGCAACAGGTGAAAAACGCGTTCGCGCGACACCTCGCCGAGCCAGCGATATCGTGGATTCAATTTCATTTCTGCGCGTGTCCGCGCTTCGTAGGTCTGCGTCATGGCGCGGCCAGCGTGCAAAATGAGAATGCGTGATTCCAGAGGGACCAATCGCGCGGCGAGCGCAGCGCGGAAAGGGTCCTTGACGGATCGCAAGTGACCGGCAACGCAGACGTCGAAGGTGCGACGAGTGCGATTGGAAAGCGATTCGCCCCGGTCAGCCTTGGGCTTCATTGCCACGGATTGAAAGATCACTCGCGCTTTCCGCCTCAACTGAGGCCGCAGTTTCTGGAGCGCTTTTGGCTGGAGCACGATGAGGCGGGTTGCGAGTTCCAGCGATTCTTGCGCGCGGCGACTTTGGCCCAGGTCGTGGTAAAGATCAGTGCCTGTCAGGGCGACGATGAGCGGCGCTCCGGAGTGTTCTGTATGAAAGCGAAGAATAGAGGAATGGCTGCGGCGGGCGTGCAAGGCGACCAGGAGGTCATACCGCCCGCCATAATAATTCTGCGCGATCGTGACCTGATGTCCCAGCTCGCGCAGAATATTTTGCCAGCGCAGCGCGGTCACCCGATTGCCGTGTCGGGAATGCGCGCGCGCCGGTGTAATAATTCCTATTCTCACATCTATTAGCGCTCCAACAAACAGGTGCGGAACCCTGCCCAAATGTCGCGGCGATCTGGTTTGTAAAAGTTCCGGTAAACATTCGAAATCAAGCCTGAGCGGGTTACCCAGCATCCGCCACGCAATACTTTGTGATCGCCAAACCAGGGTGCGGAGTATTCTTTGTAAGGGCCTGGGGCGAAGCCGGCGTAGGGTCCAAAATCGGTGGCCGTCCACTCCCACACATTGCCTATCATCTGCCGGCATCCGAAGGCGCTGTCGCCGGCGGAAAGAGCGTCCACGTTGAGACATCCCATGGCGCGCCAGTCCAGATTGGCGCGGGTGGGCGCGGGCGGATTGTCTCCCCAGGGAAACCGCCGCTTGCGCGTGGAGATCCCTCGCGAGTCGGAAGCAGGCTCTGAAGATGCAGCGAATTCCCATTCAGTTTCGGTGGGTAATCGGCGCCCGGCCCAGCGGGAATAGGCGTCTGCTTCATACCAGTTGACATGCAGGACGGGAAAGTTTTCTTCCAGCGGAACCCACTGATCGAAGTTGCGGCGCAACCATCGTCCGCCGGATGCTGGCTGCCAGTAAACCGGATGCTCTGCGGCCGCTTCTTCGCGCCATTGCCAACCGGGGGATGTCCACAACTCGCGGCGGCGGTAACCGTTTTCACCTACGAACGCCGAAAACTCCCGGTTGGTCACCGCGGTTCGCGCAATCGAAAAGGGCTTCACCGCGACGTCATGGGCCCACTGCTCGTTATCGAAAACAAAAGGCGCGTCCGGAGCGCTGCCGAGCGGGAAAATTCCGCCGGGTATGTGTGTGTCGCAGAGTATTTCTCTTGTGTCGTTCGAGGGGTTGAGCGTACCACCCTCTTTTTCACGAAAGGAATTCCCGTCGCGCGCTTTCGCCGCCTCGATAGGGTTGGTCAAATTGAGATGAGGAGCAGAGTAGCCCAACGTTTGTCGCGCGTAAGTTATCGCCTCAGCGTGCATGTATTCGTGCAGGAGCGCAAGTTTAACGAAGTATGTTTCATCGTATCTTTCCACCGATTCGTTTCCATTTGGACTTTTTTGGCCGCGGAGGTTGATGACGCGCTCCAAAACTCGGCGCTTGTAACTTATGGTTTCGGCCTCAGAGGGCAGAGGCAAGTCCCATCGGGTGTCGTGGGCGATGCGGGCTGAATCATAAAGGGCGTCAGCCTGGCTCATGATGGGCGCTTGTTTATGGAAATGTCGCAGGACCCAAAACTCCTGGAACCACGCGCTATGCCCGATGTCCCAAAGGAGAGGATTGGTGGTGCTCAGGCGCGCTCCCATCATTTGCTCGTGGGTCAAGTCAGCGACGAGTTCAAGGGTGCGGTCACACGCTTCCTGGAGTGCGAGGATGAGTTGGTCGGGAGAAGATTTAGCCTGAGGCGCGTTCATAGACTCGCTGCTTGGAATTGGTTCTACCGTCCACCGGAAGAAACCCGCGGCTCAGAGAATTCACGAAAAGCGAATTTCTTAGCCAGGTTATCGTAGGGTTTTCCGTCAACTTCCACGTAAGGGTAAACGAAATAATTCAGCGGTGGCCCGGCCTGGCGGGGCGCCAGGGTCAGGTCGCGGCCGATGGTGAATTGGACGCGGTTCGGATCCAGCGCGCCGAAGAAGTAGCCGTGCTTTGCAGGATTCTGCCAGGCCTCGGAGATGTCCACGGGCACCCAGCCTGCGCCGGAGACGTAAAACTCCGCCCAGCAGTGATAGCCGGGGATTTCACCGTGCTGCGCGTTTTCCGGCAACGGAAATCCAATCTCAAATCGGGCGGGAATGTTTTCCGCGCGCATCATGGATATGAAAAGGGAGTGGAAGTCAGTGCAGTTGCCGTGTTTCGCATCGCACGCCCAGAGTGAATCGCCGCGGCCCCAGCCCGTGCCCGATTTATCGTAGCGCAGCGTTTTGAAAACGTAATCGTAAATAGCGTGCGCCTTCTCCACTGCGCCTTGTGTACCCTGGGTGTTTTCATCCGCCAGTTCCTTCATCTTTCCGTCTATGGGAACCAGGCGGTCGGGTTTTACAAATCTTTCCACCGAAGCGGGCGCGCGCTGCGGCTCGCTGTTGAAACGCATTAACTGTTCATAGTTGCCCTTGGAGTACTCTTTGCGTGTGACCTGAAAATCAAGCGAGAAGGTGGCGTTGGAATCCTGAGGATTGCGTATTTCCGCATAGAGAATCCGGTTTTTATATTCCCGATCGTGGGTAATCCGTGTGGGAACAGGGCCCGAAATATTTTTAAGGATGACGTCCTGATTTTGGTTTGAGGTGGCGACAGGAATCCAAACACGCACCAGGTGGTCTTCCGGCAAAAGATTCTTAATGGTTACTTTATAATTAAATTCGAATCGCCTCACCTTTTCCGGCGTATTATCGGGCGCACCTCCCGCCGCCAGAACCAGTAATGGAAGTGCTGCCGCTATGGCCATTCCTTGGGCCCATCTCAAATTCATGCTGCCCTCCGCACAAATGTCCACGCAATTGGAGGATTTAAGTCCCAATAAAAAATATATACTGCCTGCGCCCAACGCGCAATCCCCTAAACTTAGGAGTGAGCTTGCGTGTGAGTCCGGTGCAGGGGCGCCCTCGTTCGTTGCCCATGGAATTTGGCATAGGCCCGCCCCCGCCCACGCGTCTGCTATGAATCTTGATTCTTCGTACGTTCCCACACTTCACGGAAGAGTGCAATCGATCCGGGAGCGTAGCCCGCATAGTGATTGTTGAAGTAGGCGAAAACGCGCAGCCGCCGTTCGAGCAATCGCCGGATTTCAGGAATCCACGTCTCCATTTCACGTTCGCGGTTCACCAGGATGCGGTCCCAGTGCCCGGTTTTTTCCTCAATCCCTTTGCGGTCGCCGAGGAAACGAATGTACGTGAAGTCGGCTGTGAGCAAATCGAATTTCTGGAGCAATTGTTGGATCGGCGGCACCCAGGGATGGTCAATGAGCGCCAGGGCGATTTTATGTTTGCGCAGGATCTCCAAAAACCGCTCACTGATCCAGGTTTTGTTTCGAACCTCGACCGCGTAGGAATGACCGCCGGGCAGCTTCGCCAGAAATGGTTCGAGGCGCGCCATAAAATCTTCGGGCCGCGCGAATGCCTTCTTGTTGAAATAAGGAAACTGGAGGAGCAAAGGTCCCAGCTTTTCGCCCAGCAGGTCCATTGCCTTTAAGAATTCCGAAACCTCAGCAGCGCATTCTTTGAGAATTTTTTCATGAGTAATCGCGCGCGGAAACTTGGCGGCAAAAATAAATCCGGCCGGAGTGCGCTCTCGCCAATTTTTGACCATCGAGGGTGAGGGTGAACGATAATACGTGGAATCAATTTCTACCGTATCGAAGTGCTTGGCGTATTCCCCCAGGAAATTTGTCGCCGGCGTGCCAGGCGGATAAAATACGCCCACCCAGTCTTCACTTGACCAACTCGAAGTGCCCAAGCGCAAATTGGTAATTCCGGCGGATTGCATAATTTTGAGAGGGAAGGAAAGGAAACTATTCCTGGCACATGCCGCGCCGGGGAGCGCCGCAGCCACACGGCCCGGATTCTGATGAGGCATGCTTCGCCGAAGATCCGGACACCGCAAAAACTGAAAGCAGCTTCGCCACTTTGTGGCTGTCACAATTCTTGCAGGTCACCTGGTTGGAATCGGAACTGATAATCTTTTCAAATTTACTTCCACAGTCTCGACATTGAAATTCAAAAATGGGCATCTCGCGCCTCGCTCTTTGGCCGATCTCGAGATTTAATATAGAGAAGTATCGGACAGAGTTCAAGCATTTCTGTCATCATAGGCCGGGGCCAGACCGTGAAGTGCATAGCACAGCCGCATTTTATTTGGCTTTCCGTGAGATAGGTTCGCGGAAAAGGGCTTGACAGCCTCAATCTAATTGACTACAGTGTCCCCCTGCCATCATGGCAATGACCCCACAAATCTAAACTCAAGAGAGGAGCAACAAATGGCGAAAGCGATGTCAAAGTCCCAAGTAGTATCGCACTTGGCTGAACACGCAGGTATTCAAAAGAAGGCTGCCACTGCCGTATTGGAAGAGATTGCAAATCTGGCAACGAGGGAATGCAAGAAGGGCGGCCAGTTCGTAATCCCCGGACTGGGCAAGGCTGTAAAAGCGAACCGTAAAGCTCGAATGGGGCGCAATCCTCAAACCGGAGAGCCCATATCCATTCCAGCCAAGACCGTGGTCAAGTTCCGTCTGGCCAAGGCGTTTAAAGACGCCGTGGTTCCTCCCAAAAAGAAATAGCTTCGCGTGGCATGGCGGCGGGTTTTGGTCTCTCCACCCGCCGCGTCCCCGCCATTCCGGTTTGTCGCGCCCCACGTACTCGAACGGGTGACCGGCGTGGTGGTGTGGCTGGCGACAAACTTATTTTCAAGCCAGGTTACGATCGATTCGCAATCCAAGTCCATTTACCGCTTGTGTGGCTTCAAAGGATTGTGCGAATCAATCCTGATGCGCGTTAACGGGTGTAGCGGGCGGGCGACGGTCCTTCTTCCAGAGCTTTTCGGTCCCAGATCATTCCTTCGCGGGTGTATTGCGCCATCTCAAAATCCTGGGTCAGTTCCAGAGCGTCCACAGGGCAGGCATCCTCACACAAACCGCAGAACATGCAGCGCGACAAGTCATAGGTGAATGTCGAGAGTTTTTTCCTGCGGTCTTCCGTGCGCTCCCAACCCACCACAATCAAATTCTCCGGGCAAGCCAGCGAGCATAGGTTGCACGCGATGCAAAGCGTTTCCCCGGTCTCTGGATGGTTGTTCAGGCGCGGCGCGCCGCGGTAGCGTTCGGCCACCGGCGGCCTCTGGCGGGGATACTGCTCGGTGTAGGTGGCGCTTGGCCGCTGATAGGAAAACGTCAGCTTCAATCCCTTAATCAGGTCGACCAGAAAAATGCGCCGAAGTAATTCCTTGAAGCCCATGATTTTAAACCCGTTTGATTATAATGTGGCTGGCTTGCGATTGCAAATTTTCAAGGAGCCCGGTAGTGTCTAAGTTTGCTGTAGCGGCGCACTATGAGCGCCGCAAATGCAAAGAAATTAAAGACGGCGGTCACAGACCGCCGCTACAAAAAGTCCAAACTGAGACACTAACGTCAAAGTCACGCAGAAGCATTTTGGCTTGCATCGCGTTTCGCCCAGCGGTAGGCGGCGATGGAGTTCTTCCAAAAATATTTTTCCTCCGCCACTTTGCCTTTGCCCGCAAAATATTCACGCACAATCCTAAACACTTCAGGGTATGGTCCCCAGAGATCGCTGTGGGGCCAATCGCTGCCGTATATGAGGCGGTCTTCGCCGAAAATTTCCCAGATCTCGTCCAGCCTCGCTCGATAGAAGTCCAGAGTGTTGGGAACTTTTCCGTCCACATGCCGGAGAACTGAGGAAACCTTCACGTAAACCTGAGGCCGCTTTCCAAGTTCGCGCAAATTATTTTGCAGCGTCTTGCGCCCCTCCGGGTTCGACGGAGGATCGAGCTGCGGGAGGTGGTCAATCACCACCCGCAAATTCGGGACGCGGTCCGTGAGCCGCACCACGGCCTCGATCAATGCAGGATCAGGATTGGCTGTGTCCATTTCCAGTCCGGTTTCAGCGAGCGCCTTCAAATCCGCCACAAAATCCGGCTGGAAGACCTGCGTGGCTAAATCTCTTCCCCAAATATTGCCGCACCGGATGCCGAGAAACAGCGGGTTTTTGTGAAACCGCTCCAGGTGCGCGCGGAAACCCGGCCGCCCCGGTTCAAGATCGCCCACCGTGCCGACAATCAGGGTGTCCTTCGCCGCGATATCCAACACCCATTGGTTATCCTCCAACCACGGGCTGGCTTCAACTTCAATCGCCCCGACGATTCCCAGACCTTTCGTCACTTGCCGGTACCGGTCAGGCAGCGCGCGGTGATAAAGGACCGCGTCATCTTTTTCCGGCCAGGGGATGCCCTGCGGACGGGTTGGATCGAACAAATGAATGTGGGTGTCAATCACCGGCATGTTTCCTGTTGGCTCGCTCATAAGCAGACCCATCGCTCCCATCGATACACCCAAAAAGTTCCTTCGATTCACGAGCGCATTCTAACTTATTACAGTGGAGGCGCGCAGGTGAAGTTTTCAAAAATCTTGACAACCCGTGCGAGGGCACTAATAGCTTTGAAATGGAGAAAATGAGTGCGTGTCAATTACGGTGAAAGAATCAGTGCGGACTTGCGAATCCATGCAGCGTAAGGTGCATGGCGGAGAGGGTGGGATTCGAACCCACGTGCCCTTGCGGACAAGACGCTTTCGAGGCGCCCCCGTTACGACCACTTCGGTACCTCTCCGACAAAAATTGAGTGAATTTGTGATCGAGCGATTGAGTAATTGGAAAAACTAACTCTACTCGGACAGTCTTTCTCTTGATCCTGCAATCGCCAAATCACCCAATCACTAAATCACCAACCCTTTTCATCTTCCTCCGCGCGCGAAAAAAATCACGCAAGATCGAAGCGCAATCATCCCCGAGGACTCCGTTTGAAACCTCGACCTGATGATTGAGCTTCGGATGGTTCAGGACCGAAAGAGCGGAACCGCCAGCGCCAGCCTTGGGATCCCGCGCCCCAAACACCACACGCCGCAGGCGCGCTTGAATAATAGCTCCGGCACACATGGCACAGGATTCGATTGTAACATAGAGACTGCATTCCGTAAGGCGGTAGTTCCCCAGTTTTCGCCCCGCCCGGCGCAGTGCCAGGATTTCCGCGTGAGCCGTGGGATCGTTCAGGTGGCGCGGGCGGTTGTGTGCTCGCGCAATCACCCGTCCATTTTGAATGATGACGGCGCCCACAGGAACTTCCTCTTCTTTGAAAGCGCGCCGGGCCTCACGCAGAGCCAGGCGCATAAACTCCACGTCCTCCGCTTCGATACCCGAAATTGGGCGCGCCTTGTGCATGATGCAATCGTAACACGTGCGGGCTATCGCGCTGAATCCCGCTGTCACCTTATTCTCGCTATTCTCCCGGTGGAATTCACTGTGAGGCTTGGGGAATGCGCTGAACTGTCTTTCGCGTTAATGCGGCCACGCGAGCAGCCAACGGAAAGCTCTCGACTCCGGTTGCGAGGCAGTTTAAGCTCCCACTAGAGGATTGATGGGGCCAATGGTTCATCCAAATTTCGACCGACCGAAGATTCGTGAGATCACGAGCACGGCCAATCCGCTGTTCAAAATTTTTCGTCATGCCCTGGCGGAAGGCGTCACGCGCGAGGGTTGGCTGGCGGTTGAAGGGCCGCGCGCCCTTGAGGAAGGGCTCGCCGCCGCGCCACGCGTTATCGTGCAAAGTGTGCTGGCGGGCGAAACGGCGGCGCAGAAATTCAGAGCACTGCTCGACCGGCTTCCGAAGGAAAGCGAAATCACTCTGGTGGCAGACAGCCTCTTCGCGCGCGTGGCAGCAACACCAAGCCCGCAAGGAATTGCAGCGCTCGTCGAGCTCAAGCCGCAAAACCTGGATGCTATTCTTAGCCGCCGCGACGTTCTGTTGCTGGTCGCCTGCGGGCTGCAAGATCCCGGCAACCTGGGAACCATGATGCGAAGCGCGCAGGCGCTGGGCGCGACCGCTCTGCTTACCTTGAAGGATACAGTGAGCCCGTTTAATCCGAAAGCGATGCGGTCTTCCGCCGGCGCCATATTTCACCTGCCGGTTTTTGCCGGTCTTGAAGGACCAACTCTCTTTGATCAACTGCGTGCCGCGGGCGTTCGCATTGTTGCCACGGACCGCGAGAGTCCGCAAGCTCTCCACCAAGCGGACCTCAAAGGCCGACTCGCGTTCTTGATTGGTAAGGAAGCCAGCGGCTTGCCCACGGAAATAATTCGGCACGCCGATCTGCGCCTGGGCGTTCCCATCCGGTCGGGAATGGATTCTGTAAACGCTGCCACTGCCGCTGGCATCTTTCTGTACGAAGCGGCAAGACAACGACGGTTTGAAAAGTTGAATGATTGAGTGACTGACTGGGTGATTGAGCTTTTGGAGAGACGAGACTGGCCGCCGATTTGTTTTTGCCAGTTTACAATTTCTAATTTCTTTAACAATGACTCAATGGCCCTTTGACCCAATTACAAGGCTCCATCATGAGCTTGTTTAAGACCAATTCGCCGGTCGAGGGAGCGAATTCCCGCCGCCCGCTCGCCGACCGTATGCGCCCTGAAACGTTGGAAGAATACGTGGGCCAAGTGCATTTGCTGGGTCCGGAAAAATCCCTGCGCAAACAAATCGAGCGGGACGAACTGGGCTCGATGATTTTGTGGGGTCCGCCCGGTTCAGGCAAGACGACGCTGGCGACCATCGTGGCTCGAAAGACGAAGAGTGATTTCGTGCGCTTCAGCGCCGTCCTGGCCGGCATCCGGGAAATTAAGGACGTGATGGCCGCAGCGGAAAAAGGGCGCGGGTTCGGCCGGCGGACGATTCTTTTTATCGATGAAATTCATCGCTTCAACAAGGCGCAGCAAGACGCTTTCCTGCCCTACGTCGAGCGCGGCGACATTATCCTGATCGGCGCCACAACAGAAAACCCCTCTTTCGAAGTGATCGCGGCTCTGCTCTCACGCGCCAAAGTGTACATGCTGTCGCCGCTTTCCACCGATGAGGTCCGCACCTTGCTCAAGCGGGCGATGGATGACCCCCGCCGCGGCCTGGGCGGCGAACGCCTGGTGATTTCTGATGAATCATTGCGCCAGATTGCGATTTTTTCGAATGGCGACGCGCGAACTGCTTACAACACTCTCGAAACTGCTGCATCCGCCGCCGCGCGCGACGAGCACGGGCAAATGGTCATCACCGAGGCCGCAATCGAGGACGCCATCCAGCGCAAGATGCTCCTCTATGACAAGGCGGGCGAGGAGCATTACAACCTGATTTCGGCGCTGCACAAATCCGTGCGCAATTCGGATCCTGACGCGGCGCTTTACTGGCTCGGGCGGATGCTGGAAGCGGGCGAGGATGCGCTCTACATCGCGCGCCGCTTGATTCGCATGGCGTCAGAAGATATCGGCTTGGCGGACCCGAACGCGCTCAGCATGGCGGTGGCGGCCATGCAAGCGGCACATTTTGTCGGAATGCCGGAGGGGAATCTGGCCTTGGCGGAAGCCGCGGTGTATCTGGCGCTGGCGCCAAAATCCAACGCGCTCTACACCGGCTATTCCGAGGTCGCTGCCGACGCGCAGAAAACTGTTACCCAGGCGGTACCGCTCCATTTGCGCAATGCGGTAACGGGGTTGATGGCAAACTTTGGCTACGGCAAAGATTACCAGTACGCTCACAACGCTCCCGAGCGCTTGACCGATATGCAGTGCCTTCCTGAAAACCTGAAAGACCGCCGGTATTACCGCCCCACCGATGAGGGTTTTGAAAAAAGGCTGAAAGAAAAAATGCAGGCGATCCGTGAGTGGAAGAAGAAATATGGCAAGCCGGTGAAGGAATAAGGGCGAAATGCTGGGAACCGGGAGTTAAATGTTGAGAAATGAGCAGATTTCAATTTTCATCTTTCAACTTATTTAATTTGACCGCAAGGTTCGGATAGATTCGCCCCGCGCCGTGCTTTAGCATTGCCATTGTAAATGATCGTCGGAGGGAGCGGGAAGTGAATCACGATAAGCGTCGGCGCAAGCAGCAGGAAAAGAAATGGAAAGTCGTGCTGTCGCGCGACGCACGATTTGACGGCGCTTTTGTTTTCGCCGTGCGCTCCACCGGAATTTATTGCCGCCCTTCATGCCCCAGCCGGCGGCCGCATCGACAACACGTCGTCTTCTTTACATTGCCCGAGGCGGCGGAGCGCGCGGGTTTTCGCGCTTGCCGGCGATGCCATCCGCGCGAAGTAAACGTGAACCCTTCGTCCATCGAGAAGGTGCGCGCTATTTGCCGCAACATTGACATGCATCCTGACGAGACGATTACTTTGTCAGGCCTCGCCGCGGAGTTAGGCGGGAGTCCATTCCATCTGCAACGAATTTTCAAACGCGTCGTGGGCATCACACCGCGCCAGTATGCCGAGGCGCGCCGGCTGGCTCGACTGAAAAAAACACTAAAGGAGAAAAACAACGTGACGGAAGCAATGTATGAAGCAGGTTATGGGTCGAGCAGAGGCTTGTACGAGCGCGCCCCAACCGAACTCGGGATGACTCCCGCTGCATACCGCCGCGGGGGGGAAGGCGCGCGCATTAGCTATACCATCGTGAAGTGTCCCACGGGGCCGGCAGGCTCAATCGGCCGGCTGTTGCTGGCCGCAACCGAACGCGGAGTTTGCCGCGTGACCATGGGCGAGCGCGCCGACGCTCTGGAGAGTGGATTGAGGAGCGAATATCCAGCCGCCGAGATTCACCGTGATGATCTGCGATTAAAGGATTGGGGCGCTGCAATTCTCAGGCACCTCGACGGCGACCAACCCAGCCTGAAGCTTCCCCTTGATTTGAGGGCTACGGCATTCCAACGCAAAGTTTGGGAAGCGTTGCAATCGATTCCTTACGGCAAAACACGTTCTTACGGTGAAATCGCGCGCGCGGTGGGCCAGCCCAAAGCGGCGCGAGCCGTGGGCCACGCGTGCGCCACCAATCCCGTGGCGGTGGTGATCCCTTGCCATCGCGTGATCCAGCAAAATGGAAGTCTCGGAGGCTACGCGGGGGGATTGAAGCGTAAACAAGCCCTCTTAGCATATGAAAAAACTGCATTAAGAAATAATGAAAAATGAATGCCGGATGAGTGGAGAGGCGATGGAGTGAACAAGCACGAACCCGGAATTTTGAAACTCGAAGTTCGGAATTTGAATTCGGAATTTCAAACTGGAAACAGAAATTTAGAAATCAAGAAGCTATGGCCGGGCTTTGCCGAAGAAATTGAACGATTCTGAGAGCACGCGCAAATTTTTGTCCAACTCGATTTCCACCATGAACGGCCGGGGCTTGCCGAGCACGCGTGCAAAACGAAGGTCCTGGATGGTCACATGAAAACCGTTGTCGGTCTCTTCCACATTCGGCCAGGGAAATCGCGCGAAGTCGAGAAAGATTTCAGCCGTGCGGGTTTTTCCGGCGGCGTCGAGCACGGGTGAAGGTTCGGGTTTGTGATAGACGGTCGTGTGCTCCGCATCCACGTCTGAATCGAGCGCACTGGCGTCAAGAATATGAAAAGCTGATTCCGTTTCCACCACTCCGGTCCAGGCAAAGGGATTGATGGCGCTCGGAAAAGCGCCCAGGCGCAGCGGGTTTTCCTGGCCATAAGTGTGGTCATCGAGAAAACCCAGAACACGGCGATGCGCCAAATCACGAACGCCCCAGAGCGCGAGCATCGAGCCCAAGGCGAAAATCGGACCCCAGCGGGATCGTGTTTTCCTGGCGCCCACCTCCTCCGAAATAAGCCGGAAAAGTGACGGCAAGGACAGTCCAAGAATCAGGAACGCCCACAGGAGAAGATCAACGATAGGCATGATGTCCCACGCGTACCAGCGCCCGCTGAAAGGCAGGAAAGGGCGGATGCCATAGGCATTGGTGAAGTCCATCAGCACGTGGCTGGCCAGGGCGATCCAGGAAATCGCGAGCAACCAGAGCGCGTCCACAGGAGGGCCGGGCTTTTTTGCGGGCGGCGCTTTTCGACCCAGGAAATAAACGAGCGCGCCCAACAACGTGGCGAGGATTGCGGCCCCCAAAATGGAATGCGTGATTCCGCGATGGTATTTCAGATATGTCGCACCACCGCCGAGAGCGCCCACCAGATCGATATCCGGGAGGTTGGCGCCCACGATCAGCGTGAGGGTTGCAAAGCGCGTCTTGCGGTTCAACCCGGCCTGGCTCATGGCGAGCGCGGCGAGTGTGTGGGTGAGGTTATCCATAGGAAAAGTAAATAGTAGACGGTAGACAGTATACGGGTCTTGCAAAATTCTGGACGGCTGAAAGAATACGGTTTTCCCAGTCTACGGTCTACTGCCTGCCGTCTGATCTTACAGGCGGCACGAGCACAGTGAGCGTGTCAGGCACGATTTCAAAAGTCGCCGGAAGCTGACCGGCCAATTCTCCGTCCAATTCAAAATCAATCACCGCCTCATTTATCCCGGGGCCGCAATCGATTTTTTGAGTTTGCACCAATTCCACGTCCGCCAACCGGAGGTGCTGGCGTGTTATCACCGCAGCGGCGTAAAGAAAATAACGCGACCGGTGAGGGCTCTTGAAAACGCACAGGCTGAAACGAGGTTCAAAAAAATCCGCGCCCGGCGCCATGCGCAACCAGCCAGCGTAACGCCTTGTCCGCTGGACCAACGCGAAGGTGCCATGGATCTCGCAGCCATTCACATGGCAGACAAAAGTGGGGAAGGAATAACGCAAAGCCTGGCGGATGGCTTCCCACACATAAGCAATCACTCCCCAGTCTCTTTTAAAATCCAGAGCGAGTTTGCGAACGATGTAAGCGTCGAAGCCAATACCCGCCAGGCTCAAAAACAATCGGCTCTCTATTTGCGCGCCGTTGCCTTTTGGCCAAGTGACCCGCCCCAATGCGATTCGCCGCGGCACCCAGTTGACCAATTCGCGCGCGGCGCGAACAGGATGGTGGGGAAGCCCAAGTTCTTTGGCGAAAATATTGGCTGTACCGCAGGGGAGAATGCCCAATGTTGTTTTTCCGGGCGCGATGCCGTTGATGACTTCATTGATCGTTCCATCTCCTCCGCAGACGATGATCAATTCCTCGCCCCGGGCCGCAGCGTCCCGCGCCAAGCCTCGCGCCGTATCCGGCCCCGTGGTCTGCAAGAGTTGCACCGAAATCCCTTGATTCTCCAGAGCGGCTGCGGCTTCACGAACCAGCCGCTCATGTTTATGAGGACGCCATCCAGCAATCGGATTGTAGATGATTGTGGCGCTCTTCAAGGGAAGGGGGACAGAGAAGAAGTGGCATGTTGTTGGCGGCAAGTTAGGGAAAGGTCTTTCTCTTGCCTGCCGCTTGCCACTATATTTTCATGGTGCGGCGATCACTCCACTCGTGATCTTCCTTGCGATCATGATGCCGGTCTTCTTTTCTGTCTTCACATTCACATAAACGGGGTCGCCAATCTCCAGCTTGTCAAGGGAACTTTTCTTCCGGTCGCGCACATATTTCGTCTTGGGCTCCAGCCGGATGCTCTGGTCAACACCGAACTTTGTTTTATCCAGAACGATTTCGTTCTTATCGATTTTTTTGATGACCCCGTAGATGTCGTCCTGTAAGCCGCGGGCAATGGAAGTGGGGTCACCAAAGCGGGCATTGTCGGGTTTTTCCGGCTTGGTGGTCCCCTGCGGTGTGGGGATTGCCCACGTCCCCAGCGCGTTGGCCATAAAAACAATTAAGAAAGCAGCTCGGGCGCTCATTGGATTCCTCCGACATGTCCGAAGCTCATAGACCCCGGCACCTTGAAGCTAGCAGCCTGCGCGCGGGCGTGTCAAGTTGAAGGACAACGTTGAACGGTCATTAAAGATACAAACCATTGCACACACGGAATAACTCCGAGCAGGAGTCGCGCTGTGAGTTCGCGGTATAATGCCGCCGTCCTGTTTTGCCGTTTTCATTTATAAGAAAAAGGGAAATCAAGTGGCGAAAAACGTCGAAAAAGAAATGGAAAAACTTCGGGACCAGATTCGCTACCACGAACACCGCTACTATGTTCAGGACGACCCGGAGATTTCTGATTTTGAATTTGACAAACTGATGCGCCGGCTGCAGGACCTCGAACGCGGGCATCCGGACCTTGTAACACCAGACTCGCCCTCCCAGCGCGTGGGCGGACAGCCCTCCGTCACGTTCCCCAAGGTCCGGCATTCGTCGCCCATGATCAGCCTGGATAATACCTATTCGGTGGATGAGCTCAAAGATTTTGACCGGCGGGTTTGCGAACTCTCCGGGCGCGAGAAAGTGGAGTACGTGGCGGAGCTGAAACTCGACGGCCTGTCGATGGCGCTGACTTATGAAAACGGCGTGCTCACCCGCGGTGTCACGCGCGGCGACGGAATGGAAGGGGAAGATGTAACGCCCAATGTAAAGACCCTTCGATCAGTCCCGCTCAGAATCGATGCGAGGAAGCTTGATGCCATCGACCGGGCTCAAAGTTTTGAGGTGCGTGGTGAAGTCCTGATGTTCCGCAAGGCATTCGACAAGCTCAACGCTCAACGCGAGGCCGCCGGCGAAGCGAAATTTGCCAACCCACGAAACTCCGCCGCCGGGACCATGCGCCTGCTCGATTCAAAAACCGTGGCGGAGCGCAATCTCGATATGTACCTTTACTATCTTCTGGTGAATGGCGTGGAGCCGATAGGGGAACACTCCAAGGCGCTCCAAACGCTCGCCAAGCTCGGGTTTAAGGTGAACCCCAACTGGCGGGTATGCCCGTCGTTTGAGGAATTACTTGATTACATCAACGAATGGGAAACGAAACGCGACAAGCTGGACTATGAGATTGACGGCATTGTCATAAAAGTGAATGAAACGCGGCTGTGGGATGAGCTGGGAAGCACAGCCAAGTCGCCACGCTGGGCTGTCGCCTATAAATATGCGGCGCGCCAGGCCACGACGCGCGTCCAGGGTATTCGGGCGCAGGTTGGGCGCACGGGCACGCTCACCCCGGTGGCTGATTTGGAGCCTGTGGATGTGGGTGGTGTTACGGTGAGCCACGCGACGCTCCACAACATGGATGAGATTGAGCGATTGGGCCTCAATATTGGCGACACGGTACTCATCCAGCGCGCGGGCGAGGTGATTCCGCAGGTTGTCAAAGTGGTGAAGCATGCGGCTGACGGCCGCCCATTCCACATGCCGAAAAAATGTCCGGTGTGCGGAGAAAATGTTGTCCGCGCGGAGGGCGAAGTTGCCTACCGCTGC
>DASYXZ010000166.1:0-15276 GCA_035934315.1 Terriglobia bacterium
TTATGGCGCTTTCCCTTGCTCTGATGGGATTCAGCCAGACTCATCCGGCTGAAGCGGCGACTTTTTTGAACGGCAAACTTGTGACGTTGCCCGGAACCGGTCTGGTTTTGCGGACGGCGAAAAAAGATTATCCACTCTCCGCCCGAACCACCTACCTGTTTCATACCTTGCAGGACAAGCGCCTGGCCAGCCGGCAAGTTCGTCTGGAAGGAACAAAGAAACCGGATGGAACTTTCGAGGTCGCGAAACTTTTTACGGTTCGCAACGGAAAGCTTTACCGGGTGCGCTACTATTGCGAAGTTTGCAATATTGAAGCGCTGGAACCGGGTAACTGTGTCTGCTGCCAGCAACCCACCGAATTGCAGGAAATTCCCGTCGAAGATTCAAAGTAGCGATGCCTACAATTTGCGGGCGCCGGAAAAGATTTTAAGATCTCACGCAAAGACGCGAAGGCGCAAAGGGCGGCAAATAGGAATCCATTAATTCACCCTACACTCCTTTCTGCCTGGCGTGAGGCACTTCAGCAATTCCTGTTTCGAGTGGTTGCCGCTTCGGTTTGACACCTCTCCATGCGGGATGTTACAACTAATGAACACCCTTGGCGTGATTGAACGCCTGACGCGGTGGGCGTAGCTCAGCTTGGTAGAGCGCCAGACTGTGGCTCTGGACGTCGCGGGTTCGAATCCCGTCGCCCACCCCAATTTGTTTTCGCCGGTTTTCAACCCCAACTTATCTGCTCTATCCCAGACGGCATCAGCATCGAGACCACACATACCAGTCTTAGGCATTTCCCTTCCCTGCCCGGCCACTGATGGGTCAACCACCAAAATGTTGAATCTGTAGCCTACGGAGCGCGATTCTTGTAGTATGATGTTACATATCCGGACCCTTCCGGAATATCAAAACCCAAGTATGGAGATTTATCGAAA
Source organism: Terriglobia bacterium (assembly GCA_035934315.1). GTDB lineage: Bacteria > Acidobacteriota > Terriglobia > UBA7540 > UBA7540 > DASYXZ01. Next base: position 930 of record DASYXZ010000166.1, read on the forward strand.
TTAATGGCTGATCACAACCCCACGCCTGCGGACTTCAAGCGGACGCCCGCATTACGCCGCAGCGATCGAGTGGCTCTTGCGATTCCCATCCGCGTTCGGGGAACAGATTCGCAAGGCCAGCCGTTCGAAGAAAAATCGCAAACCCTGGTCATCAGCCGGCATGGAGCCTTGATCGCATTGGCGCGTCCTCTGGTCGAGGGCCAGGACATCACGATCCAGTGTATCGGCACGGGGCGCGAGGCGTTGGCTCGTGTCGTTGATCAAGCCGAGGAGGAGAAAAGGCCATCTCTGTATGGCCTTGAGATCATCACCCCGGAGGCGAATATCTGGGAGATTCATTTCCCGCCGGTGACAGACTCTGAAATGGCGGCGGGCCGCTTGCTGCTGGAGTGCTCCCGCTGCCACGCCACTGAACTGGCTTATCTAAACCTTGGGGAAATAGAGATTTTTCAAAAAAATAAATGCGTGTCGCGTATTTGCGAGTCGTGCAATTCCGTGACAGTTTGGACCCAGGCGGAATTACGCAAGCTGCAAGTCGAGATACCCACCATTACCGTTGATCCAATGAGCGGCGAGGCTGAGGCTGGTTTATCCCAACATACCGAGGATGAGCGAAACGATCCCCGAATCGCGCTGACCATCGATGGATGCATTCGAACCACTCAATACGGCGAGGACATTGTCCAGACGGAAAACGTTTCTGAAAGTGGCGCTCGCTTTAAAAGTCAAAGGGCGTATGCACGGGGAACCAACGTTGGCGTTGCCATTCCCTATGTTCGAAGCGGCGCCAACGTATTCGTTCAGGCAACTATTTCCTGGTCCCGCTGCGGGGAGACGGAGGGCATAACCAATTATGGCCTGGTTTACTCCCACGCGGCGCGGCGCGCCCGGAGATACAAGCCGAGGACGAAAATCATCATCGGATTCATTGGCAGCGGCTTTCGATCGACCGGAAGAGTGGTCGACATCAGTATGAAGGGGGCGTTGGTGGAATGTACTGAGGAATTTAAGCCGGGCGATGCCGTGCGAATGGGCATCGAGATGGGAACCGAGACCATGCGCATTGCCGCCACCGCCAAGCGCACCATCCCCAATCTGGGCACTGGATTTGAATTCACGCAAATGGGCCGTAATGACCGCACGCTTTTACGCCGCTTGATTATGCAAATCGAAAAGCAGGGCTGAAATAGCCTGCGAGTCAAGCCATGACATGGAAGCTGGCAATGAAGCCATTTATAACAATTCTGCTGGAATGTATTCTGATCGCTCCACCGCTGTCAGGGCAAACGCAAGTCAGGCGGCCTCCGATCCTGGGAATTTCCCACGCCGCTTATTTTGTGAGCAACCTTCCCAAGACCCTCGCCTTCTACGAGAATTTCCTGGGCTTCGCGGAGCCGTATGATTTGAAACGACCAGACGGCACCGTCCGCATCGCCTTTATCAAGATCAACGACTATCAGCATATCGAACTATTTGCTGAGCCGCCCAAAGACGATGGAATGCTCAGTCATATCTCCATCTACACAGATAATGCGGAACTGATGCGCGAGTATCTCGCTTCCCGCCATGTCAAGGTGCCGGCAAAGGTGGGCAAAGGAAAGACGGGAGACAAAAACTTTAACATCACAGACCCCGACGGCCACACCGTCGAGATCGTTGAATATGAGCCTGACGGTTGGGCCATGCAAGGACGCGGCACGTTCATGCCACCCACACGAATTTCCGATCACATCATGCACGTCGGGATTCTTGTCGGCTCGCTCGAAAACTCCATGAAGTTCTATGGCGGCATTCTTGGCTTTAAAGAGTTTTGGCGCGGGAGCGCCTCCGGCAAGACTCTGAGCTGGGTTGATATGCGGGTTCCGGACGGGCACGACTACCTCGAGTTCATGCTCTACCGCGACCTTCCTCCTCAGGACAAGCGTGGTGGCGCACACCACTTTTGCCTGGTGACGCCGGACATTGCGAGGTCCGTTTCTGCTCTCGAGTCCCGGCCGGCGTTCAGGATTTATGGGAAACAAATTGAGATTAAGGTGGGCCACAACCGCCAGCGCCAGGCGAACCTGTTTGATCCTGACGGGACGCGCATCGAACTGATGGAGCCATTCACCATAGACGGCAAACCAACGCCACCCTCAACAGCGGCCCCGCCACGATAAGAGTTCCCCAAACCACTTCCTTGACTTCGACTGTTCGGAAGTATAACTTTTCTAAATATGCGGTCAGTGACTCGGCCGACGAAGGTCGAGCCCGGTGTGACGCTCCGGCAGTTCTTCGCCAAAATGCTCGCTGAGCTTGGTCCGCAGGACTGGTGGCCGGCCCGGACTCGGCTGGAAATTATCCTGGGGGCCATTCTGGTGCAGAATACGGCCTGGCAGAATGCCGCCCTGGCGCTGAAACAACTGCGCCAACGGGGCCTCTTGAGCTTCGCCCGCTTGCGCAGCGCTTCGCGGGTTGAGCTGGGATCCTGTGTGCGTCCCGCTGGCTTTTTTCGACAGAAAACCCGCACTATTCAAAATTTTCTGGGATGGTTGGACCGCAATTGCCACGGCTCTCTCAAAACAATGTTCTCGCTTAAGACGGAACTGGCGCGCCAACAACTCCTCGCCATCAAGGGCCTGGGTCCCGAAACTGTGGATGCCATTTTGCTCTACGCCGGGCATCGTCCGGTTTTTGTAGCCGACAATTATACCCGGCGAATTCTGGCGCGGCATGAGATGGTAAGGCCCGGCGCGGACTACGCGGAAGTCCAACAGTTTTTGCACCAACATTTACCTGCCGACGCGAGCCTCTACAATGAATACCACGCGCTGCTGGTTGAGGTGGGCAAGCAGTATTGCAGGCGCCAGGCGCCGCTTTGTGAGGCGTGTCCTCTCCAGGAGTTTCTGGGACATAATCAGCCGGTGGTACTATCATCTTCCATGATGAATTTGGGATAAAGAATCGACAGTCCGGTTTATGTAAACACCAGATAATCAAAATCGGGCAATCAAGGCCACATGGATCAAGAGCCGCGCCGTTCAAGCAAAACATTTCTGATCGTTCTTCTGTTTCTGGTTCCAACGCTGCTCTTCCTTGCGTGGAGCCAGGCATCGCTGAACCTCTCATTCATCCGTCCGTCGAGTGCTCCGGAAACCATCTCCCTGGTTGTTTTATCCGCATTTATTTTCCTGGCCTTCGTGATCTTCGCTCTCATTCTGGGACGCATTTTGCTTAAGCTCTACGTCGAGCGGAGACAGGCCCAACTGGGCTCGCGATTCAAAACAAAAATGGTGGTGGCTTTTCTGGCGCTGTCGCTTGTCCCCGTCTGTTTTCTTTTTGCTTTCTCCTATGGACTTTTGAACCGGAGCATCGACAAATGGTTCTTTATTCCCTTTGATATTGTCAGTGGAGACTCGAGCGAAATTGTGAATGAGATCCAACATCTGGCGGAACGGCGTGCCCTGGACCGCACCGGGCACTTGACGGCAGACAGCGGGCTGCGCCACGCCATGGCGAAGGGTGACACCGCGGTGATTCGGCAAATGTTGACTCAGGAAGTGCCGAACTTGGAACTTAAATCCGCCCTGTGCTTCGACGCACAAGGGAGATTTGTGGCCCAAGCGGGTGACGCGTGGCCGGGCCCGGAGCAAGTTGCGCCCTTGTTCCCGCAAATCGAATCCGGCAAAGCGCCAACCAGCGAGCCTGTAGCACGTTTGCGAACCACAGATTCTGAAATGTTTCTGGCGGCCGGGAGAATGGATGACGAGAAGGGACAATTCCTGGGAACCGTCATAGGTATCACCAGGGTGTCGGTGAATATCCAGCGCATCGCCGATGAGATCCAAAATGAGGCGCAGAAGTACGATGAGCTGAGTCGCGAGCGGAAGGCGGTGAAGCGCACTGACCTCTCAATGCTTTTCCTGCTCACGTTGCTCATTCTATTTGTCGCCACATGGTTCGCGTTGTTCATGTCCAAGCAGGTGACGGTGCCCATTCAGGCGCTGGCGGAGGCCACCCATGAGGTTTCAAGAGGCAACTTGGGATTTCAGATCAAAGCGCGAGCCGATGATGAGCTGGGGATGCTCATCCGATCATTTAATGACATGACTCTGCAGCTCCAGGAGAGCCGCCTGGCCATTGAGCAGGCTGCCCGCGAGCTGCAAAGCGCCAACCAAAAGCTGGAAGAACGCGGCCATACTATGGAGGCCATCCTTGAAAATATTCCCAACGGAGTGATTTCCTTTGATCCTCAGGGTCAGATTACCCAGGTGAACTCGACGGTGGAGCGGATGTTCGGCAAGGAAAAAACGAGGGCGGCGCGAAAACTGACCGACTTGTTTTCCGCTGAAGATGCCAGGCAGATTTCCCTCCTGTTTCGCCGTGCCGCGCGACAAGGCGTGGTGACTCGTTACCTGGAACTCGACCTCGACGAGCGGCGCGTTTTTGTTGCCTTGACTCTCTCTTCCATTCACGCCCGGCACGGATCCGTGGGTTCTGTTCTCGTGGTAGAAGACCTTTCGGAACTTCTGCGGGCGCAAAAGGCCGCCGCCTGGGGTGAAGTGGCCCAGCGCATCGCGCATGAAATCAAAAACCCGCTTACCCCCATTCAACTTTCCACCGAGCGCATTCAACGTTTGATCGCGCGCGCCGGGCCCAGCGCCGCCTCTGCGGATCTGGTGGCCGCGGTGACCGAAAGCGCCTCGCTTATCGACCGCGAGGTGAACACCCTCAAAACTCTGGTGGACGAATTCTCAAACTTTGCCCGCTTCCCTGCTTCGCAGCCCGTGCCGTCCTCGTTGAACGCCATTATCGAAAATGCTTTGAATATTTTCGACGGCAGACTGAAAGACATCAATGTCCACCGTGAGCTGGCTCCCGAGCTGCCCCTGGTGCAGGCGGACCCTGAACAATTAAAGCGCGCCGTGGTTAACTTGATTGATAACGCCGCCGAAGCGCTGGAACGCGTTCCCGCCAAGGAGATTTGGCTGCGCACCTCACTCGATGCGGATCGGGATATCGTTGAGCTGGTGGTGGCGGACAGCGGCCCCGGTATTTCCGCGGACGCCCGGGAAAAACTTTTCCTGCCATATTTTTCCACCAAACAGCGCGGCACCGGATTGGGCTTGGCCATTGTCAGCCGCATTATTTCCGAACACAATGGAACCATTCGAGTGGAGGGTAACCGGCCCACCGGCGCCAAGTTTGTCATTGAATTGCCCGTGGAGCGGCTCCCCGCGAATGCAGAAGTATAAAAGGTAAAGGCTGAAGGATGATTAATGAATAATGATGGGTAGTGTCTCAGTTTGGCCCTTTCGTAGCGGCGGTCTATGACCGCCGTCTTTGCTTTCTGCGCATTCCCGGTGCTCCCTGCGAACGCGGGGCAGGCACCGAACGCCGCTTCAGCAAACCGGGACACTACCGATTGATGACGTAGGGTTGGCGCGTTTCACGCCTTCAGCATAAAAGTAAGACCGCCAAATTAACAGAGCGAAAGTTTTCCATTCATAATTCAGAATTCATCATTCATAATTGACTTCCATGCGTTCCATCCTAATCGTCGATGATGAAGCCGGCATCCGCCAGTCGTTGTCCTCCGTCCTGAGGGATGAAGGCTACGAAGTGTCGGCGGTGGCGAGCGGCGAGGACTGTCTCGCCATGTTGGCAAAAAAACATTTCGACGTCGTCATGCTGGACATCTGGCTGCCCGGTATCGACGGCCTCCAGGCTCTTGAAAGGATTCAGGCCCTGGAAAGTCATCCGATGGTCATCATGATTTCAGGCCACGGAAGCATTGAAACCGCTGTACGCTCTACCAAGCTGGGCGCTTTCGACTTCATTGAGAAACCGCTTTCCATTGAAAAAACTCTGCTCACCTTGAAGCACGCCATTGAGCAGCAACAACTGAGCGCGCAAAACCGCTCGTTGCGTGAGGAACTCCGTGGCCAGTATCGAATCATCGGGGACAGCGTCCCCATGAAAGCTTTGCGACAGCAACTGGCGCTGGCCGCTCCCACGCAGGGTCGCGTTCTGGTATACGGCGAAAGCGGGACGGGAAAAGAACTGGTGGCGCACGCGCTTCACCTGATGAGTCTGCGGGCCGAGCAGCCCTTTGTGGAAGTTAATTGCGCCGCCATCCCGGAAGAGTTGATTGAGAGCGAGCTTTTCGGCCACGTGAAAGGTTCCTTCACCGGCGCGGTGGAGGACAAGACGGGGAAATTCGAACAGGCGGACGGCGGCACTCTGTTCCTTGATGAAATCGGAGACATGAGCCTGCGCACCCAATCCAAGGTTCTTCGCGTGATTGAGGAGCAGCGCTTTACGCCCATCGGAACCGGCAACAACCTTACCGTGGACGTCCGGGTGATTGCGGCCACCAATAAAAATCTGGAAGAAGAAATTCAGAAAGGTAATTTTCGCGAAGACCTGTTCTATCGCCTCAACGTGATCCCCTTTTTCGTACCGCCCCTGCGCGAGCACGCGGAAGATATCCCCACGCTTGCCAATTATTTCCTGGCGGAATTCGCGCGCGCCTATGGCCGGCGTCCCAAACACTTTTCCGAGCATGCCATGGAAATGCTTGCCCATCATCGCTGGCCGGGCAATGTGCGCGAGTTGAAGAATCTTGTCGAGCGCATGGTGATTATGGTTCCCGGCGGCGTGATCGAAGCGCGACAGCTTCCGGGCAACCTGCACCATGAGGCGGCGCGTTTAAGGTTACACGCTCGCGCTGTCGCAAGCGACGGAGCGCCGAGCCTTGCGATCCCGGGCGGCGCAACGAGCCCTTCCCAGGGCGGAACCCACAGCTCGATGGGAGCTTTCTCCAGCTTGCATGAAGCACGCGCCGCTTACGAACGCGATTACATTTTGAAAAAGCTCGAAGAAAATCAGGGCAATATGAGCCGCACTGCCGAAGTGCTGGGCCTCGAGCGCAGCCACTTATATCGTAAAATGAAGTCACTCGGAATCGCGGGGGGCGAATAGCCGTTTTCCTCGCCTCGATATTTTCGCGGGTCAAACGGTGGTCTGTGAACTGAATGCAGGCCGACGCCGCCTGCTCACGATTAACAGTTATTCCGATCGCAACGCCTCGATGGGATCGAGGAAGGCGGCTTTTCTTGCGGGGTAATAGCCAAAACCAATTCCAACCATGGCGGAGAAAAAAACGGCCAGCGCCACCGCGCCCGGGCCGACAGAGGTCGCCCAACCCGCCAGGCGCGAGATGAGCGCTGAGACGCCGACGCCGAGAATAATTCCAACGATACCACCCGCGATAGAAAGCGTAATTGCTTCCACCAGAAACTGAGTAAGAATATCGCGCGTCTTGGCGCCAATGGCCTGGCGCAATCCAATCTCACGCGTGCGCTCGCGGACCGAAATCAGCATAATGTTCATGATGCCGATGACGCCCACCACCAGAGACACGGAAGCGACGGCGGCGAGCATCATGGCCATAATGTTTGATGACGCTTCCTGGGCGGCGAAGAGTTCCTGCAAATTTCGAATGGAGAAATCGTCCGGGTCCGACGCTTGCAGATGGTGGCGCTGGCGAAGCAGCGCCTCAGCCTCGTCCTGCGCCGCCTGAATCACCGTTCCGGATTTGGCCTGCATCATGATGGTGTTCACTGCATCCGCATTGGCTGAGTTCACTCCGATTACTTTCCGCTTGGCGCTTGAAATCGGAAGCAAAATAACATCATCCTGATCCTGTCCCTGCGCGGATTGTCCCTTGGGCGTCAGGACGCCGACCACGGTAAACGGCACATTTTTAATTCTAATGACCTGGCCGACAGGCTCAACGCCGCCAAATAAATTGTCCACCGGCGTCTTGCCCAGCACCGCCACCTTGTTGGCTTGATCCACATCCTGCTGGGTAAATTCCGCACCGTCGGCGATGGAAAGCTGGCGAATAGTCAGATAGTCAGGAGTAACACCAAAAATTTGCGTCGCCCAGTTGTTATTCCCGTTCACCACCTGGGCTCCGCCCCGAACCATGGGCGCGGCCAGCGCAACATCCGGGCATTGAGCGGGGATGTCTTTGGCGTCCGCTTCAGACAGCGTGGGCGCGTTGCCGGTGCCCAAGTGCACCCCGGAGCTGCTTGTGCTTCCGGGAATAATAATGATGATGTTGCTGCCAATGCTGGCGATCTGGTCCTGAATGCGCTGCGTGGCGCCAGAACCAATTGCCACGGTGGCAATAACGGATGCGACGCCGATCACAATACCCAGCATGGTGAGCGCGGAGCGCAGTTTGTTCATGGTTAGCGCCCGGAACGCGATGCGAATAGATGACATTAATTTTTTCATTTCGCCACCTCGACTGGAGCGCGGAAGCCAGCCGCCACTTCTTCCTTTGTCTGCCGCGGCCTGGCCACGGGGTCATCGCTCACAATCAGCCCGTCGCGAAAGCCGATGATTCGAGCCGCGTGCGCCGCCACTTCATCCGAGTGAGTAACCAGAACGATGGTGATCCCCTGGGTCCGATTCAGATCCTCGAAGATGCTCATAATCTCGGCGCTGGTGTGCGAGTCAAGCGCGCCGGTGGGCTCGTCAGCCAGCAGGATTTCCGGCTGGTTGATTAACGCGCGCGCGATCGCCACGCGCTGTTGCTGGCCGCCCGAGAGCTGCGACGGATAACTCTGTTCCCGGCCCGCCAAACCGACGATGGTTAGAGCGTGTTCGGCTTGTTCATCGGCGTCCGGCGTGTCCGTGTCCTTGTACAACAAAGGCAACTCCACATTCTCCAGAGCGCTCAAGCGGGGGAGAAGATTGAAATTCTGGAAGACGAAGCCAATCTTCCGGTTCCGGATTTCAGCGAGCTGATCGCGGTCCAGGCCTTCCACCGGGTAACCATCCAGCAGATATTGCCCTGAGGTTGGCTTGTCTAAACAGCCGAGGAGATTCATAAATGTGGATTTGCCTGAGCCCGATGCGCCCATAATCGCGACGTACGAACCCTTCTCGATGGTGACGCTCACATCCACGAGCGCGTTCACGGGCACTTCACCAAGCCAGTACGTTTTCTTGAGGTTTCGGACATCGATCAGCGGTGGCAAAGCATTCCTCCCTACGCTCATTACATTCCGGGCCCGTGTCGTCCGCCGCCGGCTCCGGGTGACGGCGCACTCGCGACGGGAGTGCTGCCCGCGGTGGTAAATCTCGCCACAACCTGGTCGCCTTCGCGCAAGTCTCCAGGGGTCACCGCCGTGAATCTTCCATCCGAGAGCCCAAAGGTAACCGGCACGGCTTGTAATTTCCCATTGCGTTTCACATAGACTTGTTGCTTACCCGCCTGCGATTGCGGCAGGCCAAGCTGCGCAAGCATGGCCGCTGTCGGATGGTTGCGCAAGACCGAGTTTGGAACCTTGAGCGTGTCATCCAGCTTTGTGGTCATAATGCGCGCGTTGGCCGTCATGCCGGGGAACAATTTAAGATCGGGGTTCGAGACGGAGATCACCACATCGTAAGTGACCACGTTCTGCGCGCTGATCGGCGCTTTGCGGACCGCGGTTACTTGGCCCCGGAATGTAGTGCCCTGATAGGCATCCACGGTGAAAGTGGCCCGTTGACCGGCGCTGATATTGCCCACGTCGGATTCGTCCACATTGGTGTCAAGTTGCATCTTGGTCAAATCCTGGGCGATCTCGAAAATGGTGGGCGCCGAAAACGATGCGGCCACGGTCTGGCCCACATCCATGCGGCGCGCAATCACAGTGCCGTCCACGGGCGCGGTGATCTTGGTATGGTCAAGGTTGGCTTTGGCCTGTGCGAGTGATGCTTGTGACTGGCGCTCCTGCGCTTGGGCAGAAATTAACTGGTCTTGCGCCACCGTCACCTGGGCCTGGGCGGACTGGATCGTTTGTTTGGCCGCGGCAATTTGTGCCTGGTCCGCGCCCACCTGAGCTTCAGCGGCATCTACAGCAGCCTTGGCCAGGTCGTGATCGGCTTGGGAAATTATTCCCGACTTGAAAAGCGTATCCTGCCGCAGGAACTGATTCCTGGCGTTGAGGGCGTTGGCCTGATCCTTTGCCAAGACGGACTCCACTCCTTTTTCGCTGGCCATGGTTCCCGCCAGATCTGATTTCGCTTTTTGGACCTGCGCCGCAGCCGTCAATGAGGCGGAATGTACGGCGGCTAATGCCGCGGTGGCCTGATCAACCTGCGTCTGGAACACTTGGGGATCGATCTCCGCCACCAGCTGTCCCTTGGTTACCTTGGTGTTGAAGTCAGCGTAAAGAGCTTTGATGTTGCCTGAAACCTGGCTGCCCACCTGCACGTCCACCACAGCGTTAAGCGTGCCGGTGGCCGTCACGCTTGCCTGCACCGACCCGCGTTCCACAGCCACCGTTTCATAGCCAATGGCGTTGGCCGTATGCATACGCCACAGTTCCACGCCGACGGCCAGCGCCACGGCAAGGCCGGCCAACAAAGCCCATTTGGTCCAAGTGCGTCGAGGGCGCTGCTTCATCTTCATGGGCACAGGAGGAATGCGTTGCGGTGGTGCAATTGGTTCTGTATAGATGGGATCCATTACGGTGGCCATAAACCATCACTCCTTTTCAGTTTCTGTTCAGGGAGACTTCTTTTGTCTCCCGCCACAGATCCTGGTTAACAACCCTCGATCAAAACTCCTCAAATATTTAGACGAATGCCGGGGCGGTCGGGATACTGCCCTCCAATAAAATGTGAGAGAGGGCGTATCTATTGTAGTATCAGCATATTAGTCGCCCCCCGCGATCCTGTTACTTTTGGGAACGAGAGATCAAAGTGATCCTATCAGGTGGAAACGATAGCTGTCTGTTCCCTATTGCTCATGTGCTGCACTATCCTTTATTCCCCGAACGCAACGAATGAATAGGAGCCCCTGCGTATGGGTCCAACATCACCTGATGAGGAAGTGTTATCTCTTTTCTTTTAGGGCTCCCCGTTAAAGAGTAAGTGCGAATCGGCGATCGGTACACGAACCTATCGCCGAAACACTTTGAGGCAGGAAGTCTGGTGCAACAATCAGGTGAATCCCTGAATGAATCAAGTGACAATCCTGACGCTGCGGGGCGCTCACATCCCTAACGCTGATTGCTTGGCATGTGCAGTGTTGAACACACACCCGTGCAATTCTGAACAGACGCGCGGGGCGCGGCTTGGTAAATTTGAGGCGTCCTAATGGTTTCACTTTCCGGACCTGACAGACTATGGATTGCAAATCATGATAGGGGCCAGAGACAGCCACGTGGCCGGATTTGAACCAGTTGAGTTGATTCCCCTGGACCAGGCGGTGCTGTGCGAGAACTGCCAGGTGATTAGCCGGGCCAAAAACGATCATTGCCTGTCGTGCGGCAGCCATTCGATCCTTCATTTGGGGAACGTCTTGGGCCGGAAAGAAAGGTTTACAAGCAACATCAAGCCCTCCTCTGCCGAGGCGGAGCTGGAACGTACTTATTCAACTATTGATTAAATCCAGCTCCGCTGCCAGCCTTTTCGCTAAAGTGAACGAGCCAGCAGGCCAATCCAGGGAATTTTCCATCTGGAAATCAGGGTTTAACCTAATTGAATTCCCGCGCGGCGGCACCCAAACTAATGGCGTGCTTGGAGCTGGTTTAAGGCAGAGCGGTAGTTCATGAAGGCCGAAATGGAAGTCCGGACGGCTAATCGGATTAGCAGTTGCGGCGCGATCCTTGCGGTGCTGTTGTTGAATTTTCGGTCCACCGGCGTCGCCACAGTCACCTCATCAGCGCCACTCACCACTGCTCAGGTGGTGGAGCGAATGGTGGCAATGAACCGCGCCCGCGCGGAGGCTCTCCGAGGTTACACTGCGACATGCGTTTATCATGTCGAAAACGCCGATCACGATCGAAGCGCCGATTTGGTCGTCAAGATAGCCTATCTCTCGCCGAACCGAAAGGAATCAACAATTATTTCCTGGAGCGGGTCAAGTGCGTTGCGCAACTATGTTCTGAACCGCCTGAGGGAAGGCGAATTGGAAGCCATGCAGGAGGAAAATCGCCGCCGGACAGATATGAATCCGGAAAATTATGATTTCACGCTCGTGGGATACGAACGAACCGGCCCGAACAATTTCTATGTGATGGAAGTGGTGCCGAAAATTAAGAACAAATTTCTTTTCCGGGGACGTATCTGGGTGGACGCGCAGGATTTTGGAATCACTCGCATGGAGGGCGCTCCGGCAAAGAATCCCTCATGGTGGACAACCCATATCGAAGTGGATCACAGCTACTGCAAAGTGGGTGATTTCTGGCTTCCGTCCCGCATTGAAAGCGTCGCCCAGGTGCGCCTTTTTGGACGTTCCGTGCTGACCATCATTTATAAGGACTATAAGCTGATTGAAGCTCACCCCATCGAAACCCCGACCTTGGCCAGCGCCCTCCCCCTCGGAACGCGGGTCACCAAAAACTGAAACTCATTTTAAATTCTGGATCAAACGCATACGTTCAATTCTCAGCGTGACAAATAAATTCCGTGCATTGTCTGTTCTTAAAACTTATTGTGCAATCCGCAATGCTTGGTTCGCCATGGCCTTCCGGGGCCAGGAGCATGCGGATTCGAAATCGCTTCTGTTGCAACTCATCCCCCAACAGAGGCGGGAACAGCTTGAGAAGCGAATCACTCACATCGGCACTGTGGATTCCCCCGGGTCGCAGCTTGATAGCGCCAGACAACAGCGGGCTCCACTCTTTTTCGTTTTCTTCCAGCCCCGCCGCCAATGGAGTGATGGTGATGGGGGCATCCAAGCCATTGCGGAAACGGAGCATGGCTTTGCCCGACTGAACCGAAGCCTGTAGGCGCACGGTTGGCATGGCTAACCTCCAGAAATAAATTTAATTGTTGTGTCATTGCCGGCTGAAGCCCGGCGCTGAACATACTTCTACTCAACTGACTCGTAGAAAGCAATAGAGAAGTTATTTGGGGCAGCTTGTTTCGCCCGGCAATCCTCCGTGCCATGATTTCGCGCAGAGGTGGAGTTCCCTCCGCGACACGGCCAAGCACAGGAAGCTGAAGTCAAAGCGAAATTCAAAAATACTTTTTTATTGCACTTTGTAAACGTAGACTGCGCCGGGAAAGTTTTCGCGCGGTGGAATGGTGATGAAAAGGCGCTTCAACTGAGGAACGAGGATTTCATTCTTCCCGCCCGGCCCCGAGGCAAACTGCCCGAGCGACGTATAATGGTCCGGGTCATCTTCATGATAAACGGCGACCGTGCCTCCATCGCTTCCACACGCCGCATAAAGGCGCCTGCTCGCCGGGTCGAATACCAAGTCATCCACGCCCTGCCCGATGGGAAGCGCTTGGAGCTCTTGGCCCGTCTCACTGTCCATTACCACAAGCACTCCATTGCGGCAGGCAATGAAAAGGCGGTGCGCGGACTCGTCAAGAGCCATGGCCACGTTTCGCTTGCCCAGGGTCACCGGCCAGGTGGCGAGCATCGAACGAGTTTTCCGGTCAATGACATCCACCAGGCTTTTGCTGGGATTATTCACGTAAAGACGGGGGCTCGAATGTGCCAGGGTCAGGGCCTCCAGCGTGTTGCCGTCAATCTGAATGTCGGCGACTTTATCCCCTGAGGTGGTGTCCACCACACTGAGCATGGAGAAAGTTTCGTGCGCATCCCCACCGCCGTTGACTATATAAAGGTAATGCGTAACCGGGTCATATCCAATCGAGTCTGAGTCCACTTTCAGCTTGGCGGCGCCCAGCAAGCGGTAGGTTCGGGCGTCAAACCTTTTCACTTCTCCCGCCCCGCCGTCCGTAACGTAAAGCAGATTCAAATCCTCGCGGGTAAAGACGGCGTGGGGAATGCCGATTCCAGGGATGGCCTGCAGGTATTTCCCGGTGCGGAGATTGAACACCAGAACTTCATGCATGCTTTCCGCCGTCAGGAAAAGACGATTGCCGCGAAGGTCGGCGCCCAGATGATCAAGGCGACTCTTGACCGCGGCCGGCATATTGTATTTGGCCGCTAATTTCAGCGGCTCGGCGGTTCGGGCCGACGCCGCCAGGCCGGCCATCATGATTACGGCTGCCCATACTTTAATCAGGTTTTTCATGTTCGCCCTCCTGATGAAATATTGTCGGTCGAATTTTGCAGCCCCAGTATAAAACAGCTTGAGCGCGTGGCCATCCCTGAAAGTGAGATGGCTTCTGGAGAATTCTGTCTGGCGGCGCTCCCATCCTGCGGCATGGCAGTCCGCGCGCCCGCACAGAGGTTATTCCAACACTCCAAGTTTTCCCAATCAAACTGGCCGGATGGGTTTCATGTTCGCGCCCAACAATTGGTAGATTTCTTCCGGAAACTGCCCACCGCCGGTGGTGGCGGAAACGCCCCCGTCCACAGCCAACGTCTGACCGGTAA
>DASYXZ010000117.1:0-20417 GCA_035934315.1 Terriglobia bacterium
TTCCAGGACCGCCAGGGATCGACCAGCCCGGATTGGCTGAACCGCAGTGGCGCGCGACCCCTCTTCCGATTTATTCAAACATTCGCTCCCGATGTTGTGATCGCCACGGAAGTTGGCATGTGCGAGTTGGTGGCTCTTCACAAGCGGGAAAGCGGCGCGCGATTTCGATTGGCCGGTCTGGAGCTGATGGATTTTCATCCGGCCTGGGTCCAGCCAGAGGTGGATCTTTTTCTTACCACCCACGAAGACCTGGCCGCGGAATTGGTGGCGGCAGGCGCGCTCGCGGGCCGGGTCGTGACGTGCGGGCAGCCTATTGCCCCGGCATTCGTCTCGCCGCCCGACTATGTAACGGCCCGTGCACGCCTCGGCATTGAGCCCCAGGTTCCCCTGATCCTGGTCCTCTTTGGTGGCGCAGGAATTGCAAAGCCGCATCGCCTCTTAAAGGAAATAAAAAAACTGGAAAAGCCCTATCAGATGATTTTTATCACCGGGCGGAACCGGCGCATGGAAAAAGAAATCCAAAACCGGGTGAGCAGTATGGCGAATTGTCGTGTGCTGGGCTGGGTTGACAATATGCACGAATGGATGGCCGCAGCCGACGTGCTGGTGAGCAAGCCGGGTGGGTCTACGCTGACGGAGGCATTTGCTTGTGGACTTCCCATGCTGGCTTTTGATCCCCATCCGGGCAACGAGGTGCGAACTTGCGCGTGGATTGAAAAGTGGGGCGTCGGACTTTGGTTGAAACACGCTGAAGACCTTGCACCCACTCTGGAGCGTTTGCTGGACTATCCCGAAGAGCTTGCAGTTTTGCGCGATCGCGCATTGTCGCTGGCGCGGCCCCGGGCGGCTTATCACGCCGCAGAAGCGATTCTTAAACTGGTGCGAAGTTCAGCTTAAGCCAGAACAAGGTCAGGATGGTAAATGCTGCCGGAAACATGACGGGCGATGGCAATGAGCCGGTGCTCAGGATTCAGGATTTTCAGGATGCTCACCGCAGAAGTCTGGCCCGGTTGCTCTCCACGTCCGGGACGAAGCGCCTGCGGCAGTTGAAATGAGTGTCCGTGACGAATGCTTTTCTCATCGCGCCCGCGCACCAGCAATTCCGGACAACCCGGCAGCAGGGCTTCCAACGGTACCAAGCAACTCTCCACCCTGTCCTCTTTTGCCGCCAGTTCAAGCTGCTCAAGTGTGATCGCCCGCCGGTCTGTAAATTCCGCCACGCCCGTCCGCCGGAGGCCGGCGAGATGCGCCGCGAAGCCCAGCTTCTGGCCCATATCATGGGCCAACGAACGAACGTAGGTCCCACCGGAGCACTCCACGGAAAAACGCGCGCTGTCTCCTTCTACGTTCATCAGTTCGAGAGCGTAAATTTCTATTTCGACGGGGGCTAATTGAACCGGCAGATTTCGCCGCGCCAATTTGTACGCGCGTGTTCCCCCAACGCGCTTGGCCGAATACGGCGGAGGAGTTTGCATGATTCGGCCGGTAAAACTTCGGAAAATTTCCTCGAGCGCGCGCCGGTCAAGTTTCACGGCGGACGGATCAGATGTGGGCTTTCCCGTAGCATCATAAGTGTCCGTGGAAAAACCGAATTGTATGGTTCCATCGTAGGCTTTGCGGGATTTCAGGTAGAACTGCGCAAAGCGGGTGGCCTTGCCAAGCGAGAGAGGCAGGACGCCGGTGGCAAATGGGTCGAGAGTCCCAAAGTGTCCCACCTGGCGAATGTGCAAAAGACGGCGCACGCTGTCCACGACGTCATGCGACGTCACGCCCGCTGGCTTGTCAATAATCAGAACGCCGGAAATCTCTCGATCCATGAAAACCAGGAACCGGGGAATTGAAATGAAGAGCCAGAAAGTAAAAACTCGCCTCTGGTCACGAGCCGCTGTCTTTGAGATTCCGAAGCAGCGCCTCGATTTTCAGCTCCGCTTCCGCGCCACGGTCAGGAACAAAAACCACTTCCGGGGCGCGGCGCAACTGCAATCGGCGGCCCACTTCATGGCTGACGAAACCGGCAGCGGAGGATAGACCTTCCAAGGTCGAATTCCGGGTCTCGTCATCACCAAGCACAGTTACCAGAACTCGGGCGTGCCGGAGATCCGGGCTAAGCACAACTTGAGTGACGGTCACCAGGCCGATGCGAGGGTCCTGCAACTCGCCGATGACTATTTCCGCCACTTCACCGCGAATCTGTTCAGCCAGTCTTGCAATCCGCCATTGCGGAGGAGCCATAATCGGAAATTGAAGGAAGAAATTGGAAATTAGAAAATGGAAATTGGCACACCCCATTGAAGGTCGAGTTTCTATATTCCAGTTTCCAGTTTAATTTCCTCAATTGACTCAATGGGTCAAAGAGATCGCAACCTTTCAAAAAACCACATTCTAAAAATAATCGAGAGTGTGATAGGCCACGTCTTCGCCGAGGATATTCTCAGATTCCGCCAGCACTTTTTGAAAAACAGATTCGAGCAGAGGCCGGCTGTTGGAGATGGAAACCACGCCGAGGGTGGCCTGCTGCCAGACATCCTGGTGGTCGAGCTCGGCCACCGCGACGTTATATCGGGAACGCAATCGGTCTCGAATCTTCTGCAACACCGCCCTCTTTTCCTTGAGGGAATGCGCGTAAGGCAGTTGAATTTCCAAAGTCATTACGCCGACGGGCATTTCGGGTGAGCTCCCGGCGATCTGTGGAATCAGGCCGTGGCAGACTCTATTACTTTTTCGGTAATATAGGACTCAATTACGTCCCCTATCTTGACATCGTTGAAGTTCTCGATCGCCAGGCCGCATTCCGCGCCGGACCTTACTTCGGGCACGTCTTCCTTGAACCGGCGCAATGAGCGAACCTTGCCATCGTGGACTACCGCGTTATCACGAAGCAGGCGGACGCGAGCTTCGCGCGTCACTTTGCCGTCCACCACCTGGCATCCCGCCACCGTACCCACCTTGGGGATGCGGAACGTGTCACGCACTTCTGCGTGTCCCAACTGAGTCTCCTTGTAAGTAACCGCCAGGAGCCCCTTCATGGCTTTCTTGATTTCATCGGTGACGTTGTAAATAATCGTGTGCAGGCGGATGTCCACTTTTTCAAGCGAGGCCAGTTCAGAGGCTTTGCGCTCCGGCCGCACACTGAATCCGATAATCACGGCATTGGAAGCTGAGGCAAGCAGGACGTCCGTTTCTGTGATGGCGCCCACGCCGGCGTGAATCACTTTGACTTTCACCTTGTCATTACTCAATTTGTTAAGTGAATCCGCCAAAACTTCCACCGAACCCTGCACGTCCGCCTTGATGATGAGGGGCAATTCCTTAACATCGCCGGCCGCAAGCCGTTCGTGCAAATGTTCAAGCGTCAGGCGCGCAGTTTTGGCCATAGCCACTTCGCGAACTTTGGCCAGACGGTGAATGGAAATTTGGCGGGCCTTCAGCGTGTCCGCAATCACTTGCAGGCGATCACCGGCTTGCGGAACGTCCTCCAAACCCAAAACCTCAACGGGCGTGGAAGGAGGGGCAGCGAGAGTGGGCCGCCCGCGGTCGTCCAACATGGCGCGAACCTTGCCGTAGATTGCCCCAACGATGAATGAGTCGCCCACGTGCAACGTTCCATTCTGAACCAGAATCGTTGCCACAGGACCGCGGCCGCGATCGAGCTTCCCTTCCAGCACCGTACCTGTCGCCAAACGTTTGGGGTTTGCTTTAAGCGCCGCGATGTCTGCCACCAAAAGAATCATCTCCAAAAGCAGGTCCAGATTCTTCTTCAGTTTCGCCGAAACCTCCACCGTCACCGTATCGCCGCCCCATGCTTCAGACATCAGGTTGTGGTCAGCCAATTGCTTTTTGACCCGCTCGATTTGCGCCTCGGGTTTATCAATCTTGTTGATGGCCACAACAATGGGAACTTTGGCGGCGCGCGCGTGGTTGATGGCTTCCACGGTCTGCGGCATCACTCCATCATCGGCCGCCACGACGAGGACGACGATGTCCGTCACCCGGGCTCCTCGAGCGCGCATGAGCGTGAATGCTTCGTGGCCCGGGGTGTCGAGGAAAACGATTTTGCGATTCTGCGCTTCCACGTGGTAGGCGCCGATGTGCTGCGTGATTCCTCCCGCCTCGTGAGCAGTCACGTTGGTTTCGCGGATGGCGTCCAGAACCGACGTCTTGCCGTGGTCCACGTGACCCATCACCGTCACCACGGGTGCGCGCAGCGCTAAATCCTCCGGCCGGTCCGTTTCCTCAACTTCCTGGATGACTTCTTCCTCAAAGCTGATGACAGAAGTTTCTGCGCCGAAGCCACGGGAAATCTCCGTGGCCGTCTGGCTGTCCAGCGTTTGGTTAATCGTAGCGAAGATACCCTTGTCCAGAAGCCGCTTGATCACGTCTTTGGCGCGCGCTTCAAGTTTTTCCGATAGCTCTTTAATGCTGATGCCTTCGGTAATGGTTATCTTCCGCGTGATGGGAACTTCTTCGGGAACCACCGGCTTGGGCGGTGGAACGCGGTGGACGGGCGGAGCCCATCGCGCGGGGGGCACGGCAGGGCGTGTTCCCGGTGGATACGCCGCAGGCACTCCTCCACTTGCGACTGCTCCTGGGAGAGGAGCAGGGCGCGTAGCTGTCGGATGCATTGCGCGCGGCTCGCCCGCCCTTCGGTGGATAATGGGACGTACTGGCGCGCCTTTGGCGCCTGCAGCCGACGGATAAATCGGCTGGTTGGAAGCCGGAGATTTATGCAGGCGCGTTCCCTGGGCAGGCTTGCCGGGACTCGCCGGAGAGACTACGTGCGGTCTTGTGGGCGTTGCAACGCCCGGAGAAGCGCTTGCTTTGAGAGTCGGAACTTCCCCTGCCCTAGTCCCAATGGGCGCCAAGACACTTGCTGCTGTAGACGCGCGACCTGCCGGTCCCGCCGCCAAAACGCCAGCCCCACGCGTCGCGGAATGGAGAGGGGTCGTCGCAGTTCCTGTCGAAGCAGATTTCGCGGGTACTCCAGCCGTCGTCACGCCGCGGGGAGCCAAAGGCGCCATCACAGCTCGACGGGCATCCGCTTTAATCTCGGCTATGGTCCGCGTCATTGGCCGCGCTTCGGGCGTCTTGTTCACCTCCGCCGGGACGGGGGGGTGCGCAATTCCAGCCGCCGCTGGTGGTTGCTTGGTTAAAACGGGAGCGCCCTTCGCTGAGGCCGGAGCGGCTTTGACCGCGGCCGGGGCATCTGAGGGCTCGCTGGCAGCGAGAAAATGAGCGCGAACCTGCGCTGCCTGTTCGTCATCCAGAGCACTGGAGTGTGACCTCTTGTCAGTGATCCCAATTTCGGGAAGATAGTCGACAATCGTCTTGCTTTTCACTTCGAGTTCGCGCGCCAAATCGTTGATTCGAATCTTACCCATTTATAATCTTCCTCTCTCCACTCAGGCTGGTGGCCTGACCGTTTGGTTGGGGGCATCAAAGGCCCCAAAAACTTATTTCATTCTTTGCCTCCAATGGCGGGCTCAGAGCTTTCACTCTCTTCCCGCGTCGCATTTTTTCCCTCAGGTTCCGCTTTTTCTTCTTCGCCGGTAGATCCTTTGTTCTTCTCCGCCGCGGACTCTACAGTCTCCTGAGTGGAGGGTTCCTCGACCGGGACTACATCACCGCTGGGGTTTTCACCGGCAGACGGTTCTCCTCCGTTGGCGGGTATGGACTCCTCGGCCGCGCCAACAGGAGCCAACCTTTCAGTTTCAGCCGCGGCTGCGGATTCCTCAGCGGCTGCCAAATCTTCCGTCGCCTGCCGGTCAGCCTCAAAGTAGTCGGTAACAACTTTGCGGATTTTATCCACCGTCTTTTCGCCAATACCCTGAATCTGAGTTAATTCGTCGGGAGTCATTTGCGCGAGCTGCTCCACGGTTTCAATCCCATGGTCGCGCAAACGCTGCATCGTCTTGTCACCCAGCCCCTTAAGTTCGGTCACGGGCGCGCCTCGCAGGGCCATGGCAGCCATCTGGGACTCGATTTCCTGCCTCTTCTCTTCCTCGCTCTTGATATCAATTCTCCAGCCCAGGAGCTTGGCAGCCAGCCGGACGTTTTGACCTTTTTTCCCGATGGCGAGTGACAACTGGGAATCATCCACGATAACTTCCAGGTGTCTTTGCTCGATGTCCACCACGGATACGTGATTGATCTTGGCCGGGCTCAAGGCGTTGGCGGCAAAAGTGACGGTGTCTTCGCTGTATTCGATAATATCGATTTTCTCGCCGCGCAACTCGCGGATGATCGACTGCACGCGCATGCCCTTCATCCCCACACAGGCACCCACACAATCAACATCCGGGTCCTTGGAGAAAACCGCCACTTTGGTGCGCTCGCCCGCCTCGCGTGCCATGGCGCGGATCACCACCGTGCCGTCGTAAATCTCAGGGACTTCCATCTGGAAAAGCTTCTGCACGAGCATTGCATCCGCACGAGACACCACCACCTGGGGCCCGCGCGCCGCGCGATCCACCAGGGTGATGACGGCCCGCAAGCGTTCGCCAATCTGATAATTTTCCAGGCGCGATTGGTCTTTGCGGGGCATCCGGGCTTCCGTGCGCCCGAGGTCAACAATAATGTCGGGACCCTCCAGCCGTTTCACCGTGCAATTCACCAGCTCGCCCACTCGCTGGCTGTATTCGGCGTAAACGGTGTCGCGTTCCGCCTCACGGACTTTCTGGAAGATCACCTGTTTGGCGGTTTGCGCGGCAATCCGCCCCAATCCGTCCGTTGCCCTGGGAATTTTTATTTCGGTCTCCACGGCGGCTTCCGGATTGAATTTTCTGGCTTCATCAACAGTCATTTCCCGCGCGGGATCTTCAACCTGCTCCACCACCTTCTTCACCGCGAACACTTCAACAATTCCCGAATCTTTGTTGAAGTGGGCCTGAAGGTCCTCGACGGACTTATAGTATTTCCGAGTAGCGACAAGAATGGCATCTTCCACGGCCGAGATAATAATCTGGGCATCAATGCCTTTTTCACGGCTCAACTGATCGATCGTTTGATATAGAAGACTCGTTGTCATAGTAGCCTCGAGACACAGGGCCAGGGCGAGATCGCCGGTAACCGGGGATTTGAACTTAACCCCAGCCCGCAGCTCCCAGCCCCCACCCCTACAACTCCACCACCAGCCTGGCTTTCAAGATGTTCGCAATATCCAATTCCATCAGGCGGCCTTCGCCGAGGTCAAAGCGCACTTTGCCCGCCTCAAATCCCGCCAGCCGGCCTTCCAATACACGTTGCTCGCCCACCGGCTCTCGTAAAACCACGCGGGCGCGGCGGCCGCAAAAATGCTCGTAATGGCTCGGCCTGGTCAGGGCGCGGTCCAACCCGGGCGACGAAACCTCCAGCGTGTAGCTCGCCGGGAACGGGTCCTCAACGTCCAAAATCGCGCTGACCTGCTCGCTGACCAGCGCACAATCCGCGTGCGAGACGCCCAAGGGCTTGTCGATGTAAATCCTCAGCAAAGGGTTTGATCGGCCGCCTTTCAGTTCGACATCAATCAACGCCAGCCCTTCCGATGCTGCCACTCGCTCCGCTATTTCCCAAATATGTTCCAGGTCAGCAGCCATTGCACGCAGGAGCCGTCCCTCTCCGCCCGTTCAACCACATGGACACAAATCCGATTGCGCCAACAAAAAAGTGGGCTTTCGCCCACTGTAGGTGTTCGCCAGTTAAAGTATAGCCCGGCAGCGTGCATAAAAGCAAGCCCTGCCATTTCGGCAATCTGGGAGCGCAATCGTTTGCCTGGGCGCAACCGAATGCTTCCGCGCTAATTACTCTTGCGCATGAAAACTCGCGCGCCTTGACAAAACCCACCCTTTCCGATAGTTTGCGCATTACAAAGAATAAGACTGAACAGGAATACGGGAGGGAATTTTGCCGCGCCGACAGGTAATAACTCTTACAACCGATTTTGGACTTGCTGACCACTTTGTCGGCGTCATGAAAGGCGTCATTCTGAACATCAATCCCGAGGTTGAAATCGTTGACCTCACCCATAACATTAATTCTTATGACATATTTGACGCGGCCTACACCCTGGCGCAGAGTTACCGCTTTTTCCCCTCCAACACTCTCCACCTCGTGGTCGTCGATCCCGGTGTCGGTACCGCCCGGAGGCCGATTCTGGCGCGCACCATGGATTATAAATTCGTGGCGCCCGACAACGGCGTGCTCTCGCTCATCTACGAGCGCGAAGAAGCACTGGAAGTGCGTCACGTTACCGCCGACCATTATTTTCTGAATCCGGTGAGCAATACCTTTCATGGCCGCGATATTTTTGCCCCCATTGTGGGCTGGCTTTCAAAGGGCGTGGAGATTGATAAATTCGGCGATACGATCACCGATTTTGCCAAGTTTACGCCGCCCAAACCCAAACAGGTAAGCGACAAACTGTTAAAGGGTGTGGTGCTTAAGATTGATAAGTTCGGCAACATCATCACCAACCTCAGCCCCCAGGACGTACCCCAACTGTTCTCCGAGAATCCTCCCCCATTTAAGATTATCGTTAACGAGCAGGAAATCACGCGCCTAAATCTATCTTACTCAATGGGCAAGCCCTCCGAGATATTCGCCATGGTGGGAAGTTCGGGGTTTCTTGAGATTTGCACCAACCGTGGTTCCGCGGCAAAAACTCTTAACGTAGCCCGTGGCGCGGAGATTGGCGTGATGATGGGCGACGCTCCAGCGCCGGCTTGATTGTTTTGGGATAAGCCCGCATCTGTACTTGAAAAAGTTTACCTAATAAATACAACAGCTCTCAGTTCCCCCCGCGCGAACGAGGGTGCGGAGGATACCAAGTGACATCCCGTCCTGAGCGTCCTTGAAAAGCGGCCCGGATCAGCGCTCAATGGGTTTTCTCTGCATAGGTTGGGGCGCCTGGGGTGTTGCGGCGCCCGCGCCAGGCGGAATGCTTGGAGCGGGCAACCTTTCCACTTTCACTTTGGCGACACGGCGGCCTTCCATTTCCGTCACGGTATAACGGCAACCCTCAAATAAAATGCTTTCCCCGCCTTTCGGAATCATGCCCAGCCGGGCGAGCATGAACCCGGCCAGGGTCGCGTATCCGGCATCGCGCGGTAAAACGATATGGTAGTCATCCGCCAGATCGCGCAAGCTCAGGGAGGCATCCACTTCCATGATATTTTCACTCAGTTTGCGAATGACCTTCTCCTCCCCGTCATATTCGTCCTGAATCTCTCCCACGATTTGCTCCAGAACGTCTTCAATGGTTACCAGTCCCACAAAGGTCCCGAATTCATCCACCACCAGGGCCATTTGGGAATGTTTGCGGCGCGCCTCTTTCAGCATTTGGGTCAACGGCATGGTTTCCGGAACGATCATCGGCGCATGGAGGATCGAGCGCAAATCGAAGGGCGCATCGAGCGGCAAACTGTTCCGACGCCGATCCAACACTACGCGCAACAAATCTTTGGTGTAGAGAATCCCGATGATGTGGTCCGGCAATCCCTCGTAAATAGGAATGCGCGAGTGCTGGTCGTCAACAATCCGTTCGAGGAGTTGATTGAGGTCGCTGCTTAAGGGCAGGCAGGTAATCCTGGGGCGGGGCACCATGACTTCATGCACCTGGGCGTGGTGCAGATCAAAAACGCCGTGAATCATTTCTTCCTGTTCGATACCGAGCATGCCGCGCTTGCGGATGGCCGAAACAATCAGCTTGGCCTCTTCGGTGGTGTGCTGGCCCCCATGACTCTGCTCGGGGGATTGGCCAAGACCACGGAGAACGATGTCTGCCATGCCGTCCACGGCCCGAACGAGCGGTCGGGTAAAATTCAAGAATAGATGCATGGGCCGGGCGACGATGAGGGAAGTAGATTCCGCCCGCTCATAAGCCAGTGACTTGGGGACCAACTCTCCCAGCACCATCAACAACACAGTAATAAGAAGAAAGGCTATGCCCACCGAAATCGAGTGAGCCACGACGATGGAGGCAAAGTGCTCCAGGCGCCCTTCAAGCATGCCCTCGATGACGGCAGCCATCATGCTTTCACCCAGCCAGCCCATCAGCAGGCTGATCACCGTCATGCCAAGTTGCGTTCCTGAAATGAGCAGGCCGACATCCGAGAGTAGAGTTTGAACCGCGCGGGCACGGGCATCGCCTTCGCGCGCCAACTGCTCAATACGCGTCCGGCGCACACTCACCAGGGCGTACTCCGCCGCGGCGAAGAAAGCATTGAGCGCGATGAGGCCGAGAATCAGCAGGCCGCGTAGCAACACAGTCATAACTTGGATGCCTGAAGATATATTCTAGCCCGAAACAAATGGGAAGTTCAAAGCGGCACAGACGAATTGCGCAACCCGGCACGCTCGTCGATCCGACCCCCACCCCACGCGCCGCCTCACCGCAGGACGAGTCCTGTGATAATATCAGCGGCGCTTCTTACACCGGTTAAATGGAAAATTTTCTAACCAGCCCGATCCGTTGCTATTACGAATTGGAACTTCCCCAACGTCACAAATCCAGGAAGCGGTGGCCCCTGTTGATTGCCTTGCATGGCTTCCAGGGCGATAAGGATTCCATGATGCGCGTGGCGCGGCGCATTGCCAAAGGAAACATGGTGGTGATTTCGCTGCAAGGACCAAATCAATTCTTCATCAATTACGGAACCAACGACCTCACCGACCCCAAGACTTATCGCGTGGGATTTGGATGGGGAACCAGTTATAAGATGGATGAATCGATTGAATTGCACCATCACAATATCCGCAAGCTGATTGACCTCGCCGCTCGGAAGCATCGCGCGGCGCGGTCACAGGTATTTCTGCTGGCTTTTTCGCAGGCGTGCGCCTACAACTATCGCTTCGTCTTCACCCACCCTCGCGCGGTGCGCGGCGCCATTGGAGTTTGTGGGGGCGTGCCGGGCGACTGGAACGAGAACCCGCGCTATCGCCCCGCGAGCACGCATATATTGCACATCGCTGCCACGGATGACCCGTGGTTCTCACGGGAAAAGAATCTGGAGTCTCGACGCAGGCTCGCCCAGCGTGCCGCGTCACTCGATTTCCGATTTTACAATTCGCCTCACCGCTTTCCTCGCGCGTCGATTCCCCATATTCGGAAATGGATTGAAAAGCATCTCTGATAGGATGGTCCATTAGAAAGCTTCCCGGTTGGTTGGCAGTACTGTGTTCTATTTTCTTACGGTGGACGTATTCTTACACCGGAACAAAGTCTTCTGCTATCATGGTCATGATGTGTGACGAAACAGTGGCCGTGGTCGAAAACCGACCCCTCACCGGCGGCCATTTCCTTTTAAGCGTTCATTCGCCTCGCCAGGCGCAAGCCACCCGGCCGGGCCAGTTTGCCATGGTGCGCCTTCTGGACCGCTCCGATGTTCTGCTGCGCCGCCCCATGAGCATTTACGATGTCAAGCCGGCGAAAACCAAAGCTGGCGGTCCCGCAGGCGTGGGACCGCGGCTACAAATCATTCAACTGCTTTACAAAATTGTGGGGCGTGGCACGCGGCTGATGGCGGGCCTCGAGCCTGGGGACAAGGTGGGTTTGATCGCGCCTCTTGGTCACGGCTTCTTTGTGGAAGAATATCTGCCTGAAGCGCAGAAGGCGAACGCAGTCCTGCACGTTGCCGGAGGCATTGGCATCGCGGCATTGCTCCTGCCGGCGAAGGATCTGGCGCGAGCCGGAATTGAACAGCGGCTTTTCTTCGGAGGCCGAACCAGCAACGATCTGGTGGCCCTCGACGAGTTCAAACCACTGGTCAGCGAAATGGTTCTGGCAACGGAAGATGGCTCGCGAGGTCACCGCGGCTACATTACTCATCCGCTTGAAGAATTTCTCCGGCATAACCGGGGCAAAAAATATCTGCTGATGGTTTGCGGCCCGTGGGCCATGCTCGACGCATCAGTGAGGCTCGCGAAAAAATTCGGCCACCGCTGCCTGCTCTCCATGGAGAACAGGATGGGATGCGGGGTGGGCGTTTGCCTGGGGTGCTGCATCCGAGTGGACGGCACGGGGCATGGAGCGTATCAGCGCGTCTGCACCGAGGGGCCGGTGTTTTGGTCAGAGAAAGTCATCTGGGAAAAGGAAAACATCGCCAAGGCTTAATCCGCAGATTACACATATTTCGCCGATACAGGAAGAAAGACAAATGGCAAAGGGCAAAAAGCATGGGGGAAAAGTAAAGACCTTCTCTCCTAAATCGGTGTCATCTGTGCAATCTGCGGAGAAGTCTTTCTCTCCCCGCATCGACACGGAAATAGCCGGCGTCCATTTCGAGAACCCTGTCCTGACTGCGAGCGGCACGTTTGGCTACGGTCGGGAATTCGCCCACCTCATCGATTTAAACTCGCTGGGCGGCATCGTGGTAAAAGGAATCTCAGCCGAGCCGATGTCCGGCAACCCGCCCCCGCGCATTTACGAAACCGATTCCGGTATGCTCAATGCGATTGGTTTGCAAAATGTGGGCGCGAAGAAATTCCTGGAAGAGAAGCTGCCTTTCCTGCGCACGCTTCGCACGCGCTGCGTGGTGAATGTGTTCGGGTATTCAACTGAAGATTACGTCCGCGCCATCGAAATCCTGAACGTAGGCGATGGAATTGATGCCTACGAATTGAATATTTCCTGCCCTAACACCCTTTGTGGCGGGATGGTTTACGGCAACGACCCGAAACTCACGGAAGAAGTTGTGACGGCCTCGAAGCGAGCCGCGCGCTTTCCCCTGTATGTAAAGCTTTCCCCCAATGTCACCGACATCACTGTTCTTGCGCGAGCCGCCGAGTCCGCCGGTGCGGACGCGCTTTCACTGGTCAACACTTTTGTGGGCATGGCGATTGATATTGAAGCGCGCACGCCGCGCGTCTCCAACATCACCGCGGGACTCTCCGGACCCGCCATCAAGCCGGTGGCTTTGCGTATGGTTTATCAGGTGGCGCGCGCTGTAAAAATCCCCATCATCGGCATCGGTGGCATTGCGACCGCGGAGGACGCCCTGGAATTTATCATCGCCGGAGCGTGCGCAGTGCAAGTGGGGACTGCAAATTTTTATGCTCCTGAAACTTCTCTTCGCGTCGTCGCAGGAATCCGCGACTACTGCCGGCGCAAGCGGGTCCATCTTTCCGATCTCATCGGCAGCTTGAAGGTTTCAGGGAACATGGCGTCGAGCGCGCAGCAAAAATAATCATAATTGGTTTTTCGGAAATCGATTTGGATGCAAGCCTTAAACAACTGTTTATTGAGCAGTGCTCATCCTACTATTCATATGACCCACATCATGCTCGTGCAATGGGGAGCATGGTTAGGAACGAAGGGTTAAACTCTTAAAGACCCAGTGATTCAGACGCTCAACGCGAGAGCCAGCCTCTGACTAGGTAATAAGGAGGCGCCGGAATGGCGACTGGCAGAAACTTAATTCTGGAAACTGATATCGCCTGGAGAGCGTCAAATGATCAGGGGACTGAAGGTCATTGTCTTTGGCCGAAGTTATGTGATTTCAAATAGTTGCCAGAGCAGTTTGGAATTGACACCCTTAAAGGTTCCTGTTAAATTGGAGTGTATCGAATTGCGCAAAAATTTCCCTGCACCCATAAGCCATTACTGGATCACTTTGGCCCTTACCGTAGTAATTCTGGCTGCGACAGGTTGCGCGGTCAAGCGGACGACGAAGGTGGCTGTACCTCAATTGTCACCACCCCCAGTCGAAGCCTCGGCGGAAGATTTGGTAGGCCGTATCAATGCGCAGGCCGATAAAATTCAAACGCTTACGGCGACAGTTGATTTCGAGCCTACAGCCGGGTCTGTCTATTCAGGCGTGATTAAGGAATATCACGACGTGAAAGGTTTTATTCTGCTGAAGAGACCCGCCTTGATCCGTGTGATCGGCCAGGCGCCCATTATCCGCACCAACATCTTTGATATGGTGTCTGATGGAGAAACGTTCCGGTTGAATATACCCCCGAAGCATAAGTTCATCGTGGGAAAGACTTCCGTGACACGCCCGGCCAAGAATGCGCTGGAGAACCTGCGGCCGCAACATATTCTGGATGCTTTGCTGGTGCAGCCTATTGACCAGGCCCGGCATAAACTTTCTTTTGAGGAAGCGGAGGATAATGGACACCGGTATTATGTGCTCACCGTTTTCCAGTCGGGGGCGACCGCGGTGATGTTCCCGGAGCGAAAGATTTGGTTTGACGGGTCCAGCCTGGACGAGGCTCGATTGCAATTCTACGGTCCCCAGGGCAATGACATTGAAGACGTTCAATATTCCAACTACCAGGATTTCCAGGGAACTCGTTATCCCACGCTGATCCAGATTACGCGGCCGGTTGAAGATTATCGCCTGGCCATTACGATTCTGAAGGCGGTTTTCAATCAGGAGATCACGCCGGAAAAATTCGATTTAAAGAAGCCGGAGGGCGCCCAATTGGTGGAGTTGAGCGCGGTGGCCCAGCCCGAGGAAAAGCATGGAAAATAAAATCGTCATCTCGAACCTTCTCCATCGGCCCATCCGTACGGCGGTCAGCGTTCTCGCCGTGGCCATTGAAGTGGGCATGGTGATGCTGGTGGTGGGCATGACGAGTGGCCTGGTGAACGAGACGGCGAAACGAGTGAAAGGCGTGGGCGCGGATTTGCTGGTACAACCTCCGAACGCCTCCATGTTCCTTGCCTTCAGCACCGCCCCCATGCCCATCACGATAGGCAATCACCTGCTCGAAATTCCCCACGTGCAGGCGGTGGCCCCCGTCTTGCTTCAATTCAATTCCGTGGGGGGCATCAACACGATTTATGGCATCGACATGAAGAGCTTTGACAGCGTGACAGGAGGATTCGTTTATCACTCGGGCGGCCCGCTCCAGGAGCCCTACGATATTCTGGTGGACGATTTGTACGCCACGGCAAACCATGTCAAGGTCGGCCAGAAAATTCCATTGTTTGACCACGACTTTACCGTGGCCGGAATCGTGGAGCACGGGAAAGGCTCCCGGCTTTTTATCCCGATTACTACCGTGCAAGAACTCACGGGCTCTCCTGATAAAGCGTCGATCTTTTTTGTGAGGTGCACTGACCCGGGCTATACCGACGACGTAACAGACGCCATTCGCAAAATGCTTCCCAAATATAAAATAGTTTCCATTTCAGAATACATGTCGCTGATGACCACAGACAATCTCCCCGGGCTGACCGCATTCATCACAGCGATGGTGGGCGTGGCGGTGGGCATTGGCTTCCTGGTAATCTTCCTCTCCATGTACACAACCATCACGGAGCGAACGCGGGAGATCGGAGTGCTGAAAAGCCTGGGGGCATCGAAGGTTTATATCATCGAGGGCATATTACGGGAATCCACCATTCTTTGTCTCATCGGAATCGTTACGGGATATGGGATCGCTCTGCTGGCAAGGAAAATCCTGCATTCGGCATTCCCCACCCTCACGATCGAGTTGACGTATCTGTGGGCTTTTTATGCTGCTCTCCTGGCTTTGGTGGGAAGTATGTTCGGAGCATTCTACCCCGCCCTGCGCGCCGCCAGCCTTGACCCGGTGGATGCGCTGGCGTATGAATGATGAAGGTAGACTGTAAGCAGTAGACTGTAGGCAGGGGGGCAATGGGGCGGTACAAAGATTAAGATAGAACCGTGGTGGGTAGCAGGTTCTCCCTGCCTACCGTCTATAGTCTACTGTCTACTGATTTTATGGAACCCATCATCGCCACAGAAGGTCTGAAGAAAGTTTACCGCATCGGCAAAGTCGAAGTGCCCGCCTTGCGTGGCGTTGACCTTGTGGTGCAGGAAGGCGAATTTCTGGCTGTGGTGGGACCCTCGGGTTGCGGCAAGTCAACCTTGCTCCATATTCTTGGCGGATTGACGCCTCCGACGAGCGGCAAAGTTTTCGTCGATGGAAATGATTTCTCCACCATGAGGGATGCGGACCGGACTCGGTTCCGGCGCCATAAGATCGGATTTGTTTTCCAACGATTTAACCTGCTGCCCACGCTGACGGCGCGTAACAACATTGCCATTGCCCAACACATCCAGGGTAACGGTTTCAACCCGCACCGCTTCCAAATCGTGGTCGATATGCTGGGTATCCGGGAAAAGCTGAATCACAAACCTTTCGCCATGTCGGGCGGCGAGCAGCAGCGGGTGGCCATTGCCCGCGCGGTCATTTGCGAACCCAAAATTCTGCTGGCGGATGAACCGACCGGCAACCTGGATACTGAGAATTCGCAGATCGTCCTCAACATGATGCGGGCCCTGAATCGCTCCTTCCGCCAAACTATTTTGATGATTACTCACAACCTCGACGCCGCTGCCGTCGCTGACCGCATTGTCCGCATGCGGGACGGACGCGTTATTTTCGATTGATTCCCGCCGCGTTTCCCGCTATTTTCTCTGAGTAACGTTTTTATGGCCTCCAGCACTGATTTGCGCGACCAGACCGCAGCCTCCACAGGACAACCGCCCGAGGCTGTCGCAGGTGCGTTTTCGAAAATCAAGCTCTTCTTCGTGCGGTCATTCTTCTGGACCTACCGGCGGGGGAGCTGGCAATACGACATCATTGTGGTCGTCATCCTGGCATTTATCTTTCTCACGCCGCGTTCCTGGTACGCTCCTCAACCCGCCCAACAGGTGACCGGTTTCTTAAAAAATCAAGGCATCATCGACCTTGGACGCATCAAAGGAAATGGGACCTACATTGTGGATGCCCGACTGGTCAAAATGCGGCCCGGACAGAAGACCGAAGATGCGGTGCGGGATATCCTGACCGAGCGCTTGCAAAAGCCCGCCAGCGTGATTTCAGTTGACGAAATCCTCGATAAGAGCAAAACGGTCATCGGCTACACTGTGGTGGTGCAACCCTGAGGGCCATTTCACCAGGACATATGAAACGATCCGCCAGGCTTGAAAAATCGACGCATAGATTCCAAGACAGAATGTCTCGCTTTTGCGCGGGATGCCTATTCTCCTGGCTCGCCCTCTCGTTGCCTCTGGCTTTTGGGGACCCCGGCTTCCGAAAACCAAAGCTGGCGCCGCCGCTCGGTGAAATTTTGGCGCGAATGAATGACAGCGCCAAACGCTTGAAGACTGTTCAAGCCAATATTGAATATACAAAAGTCACCGTGGTGGTGAATGACAAATCCACGGAATACGGGGAATTATTTTTCGAAAAGAATAATACGCAGATCCTGCTCAATTTCCAGAAACCGGATCCCAAAATTATCCTGTTCAAAAAAAATAAAGCGGAAATTTATCTTCCCAAAATCAATCAAGTCCAGGAGTATAACCTGGAAAAGCAGAGCGGCATGGTGGAGCAATTTCTTTTACTTGGTTTCGGCAAGGAAACGGGTGAACTGAAAAAGTCCTACACGATAAAATTGGATGGTGAAGAGGTCCTGGAGGGCGACACCACGGCGATTCTGGAGTTGACGCCGCGCGAGAAAAACATTTCCGCTCAGCTCACCAAAGTACAGCTCTGGATCAGCGAAGAATCATGGATCCCCGTCCAGCAAAAGTTTTTCGAGGCAGGGGGCGATTACCTGATCACTCGCTATACGGCCGTTAAAGTAAACCGCCAGCTTCCCCCATCAACATTTCGGAAACCTTTCCCCAAGGACGCAAAGCGCGTAAAAATGAGTTAGCGACAGGCCTTCTGCTTTACTCGATCAGGCGCTGAAATCGACATTTCGACGCGGGTTTCCCGCCGTTCGCCAATTTCCGATTGTTCACCCCTCGCCGAGTCAGATAAAATGAGTGGGTGTTGGCAGAGTTTCTGCTTTCTGGGAAGTGGATTGGAGTCCCGAATCTAGTGGAGTGCTAAAGGGCTGGCTAAAACGGCGGATACCCCGGGATGGGGGCGCCTGCAATCGCCCGATATTTTGAGTCTGTCACATTCCAAATGAATCGCATTCTTCTGCGACGAAAAATTCGCTTCTGGCGCACCCGAGTCCGTGAGTGGTGGATGATCGGATGGGGCCTGCTCACTCCCCATCACCCGGTTCTGGCGCACTTGATTCCCATCCGGCGTTGCAATTTATCCTGCACTTATTGCAATGAATTTGATGATTTTTCGAAACCCGTTCCCATCGCAGACTTATTTCGCCGCATCGACCGCCTGAGCGAATTTGGCACCAGCATCATCACCATCAGCGGCGGCGAGCCCCTGCTCCACCCCCAGTTGGAAGATGTCATCCGCCACATTCGCAAGCGCAGCATCATCGCCGGAATGATTACCAACGGCTATTTACTCACCCGCGCGCGCATCGAGTCTCTCAACGACGCAGGCCTTGAACATTTGCAAATCAGCATTGATAACGTGAAGCCGGACGAAGTTTCCAAAAAAAGCCTGAAAGTGCTCGACCAGAAACTTCAGTTGTTGGCCCGGTACGCCATCTTCCAGATAAATATTAATTCTGTTCTAGGGAGCCCCGTCCACCATCCCGAAGACGCCCAGGTGGTCGCACGCCGCGCCCTGGCCCTTGGCTTTACCAGCACCGTGGGCATCCTGCACGATCACGAAGGCCAGCTTCAGCCTCTGGGCGAGCGTCAACAGAATCTGTTTACGGAAATCATGAGCATGGGCCGGCGCTCTTACTCGCGCTTTAATTATTTCCAAAAGGACATTGCCCGCGGCGCGGCCCACGAATGGCGCTGCCGGGCCGGAAGCCGCTACCTCTACATTTGCGAAGACGGGTTGGTCCATTATTGCTCCCAGCAGCGCGGCTACCCCGGCATCCCTCTGGCAGATTACACCCGAGCTCACCTGGAACACGAGTACAAGACCAAAAAGCCGTGCGCCCCGCTGTGCACGGTTTCCTGCGTGCAACAAGTAGCCCTGCTTGACAACTGGCGTGGCCCGCAAACTCTAACGGCTTTCGAAAAACCGACTGGCGACATGGTTCAACTGCAAGCCCCGGTGCGGGACGGAAACTGACTCACTTGAATTTAGTGTGCCGCCGGTCGGAAACCGGCGCTGTAGCAGATGGGCGTTACAGTTGTAATTTCCACTCAATCTGCGCCAGAATTCCGCCCAGTATTTTCACGTCGTTGTTGGTGAGTTCATGATCCAGAAGCAGTCGCCGCAACTTGATGAGGGTGGCGGCGCGGCTTTTGGGCTTGAGATAACCGATGTGGTCCATCACTCGCTCGGCGCGCGCAAACACATGTTCAATCGACTGGAGATTGGCAGGATCGGAATGATGAATCTTCGCCGGAGCCGGGCCGGTTGAGATGGCACCCTCGCGCGCCAGCTCGTAGCAACACACGGCCACCGCCTGGCCAAGATTCATGGAAGGACATTGCCCGCTGGTTGGGATTTTCACCAGCGCGTGACAAAAACTCATCTCTTCATTCGACAAGCCGGTCTTTTCCGACCCGAAAAGGAGAGCCATGCGGCTCTGCCTCGCCCGCTTGGGGAGCCACACCCCGGGCTCGTTGAGAGGAATTAATACACGATCCAGATTCCTGCGCGAACCGGACGTGGTTCCCACCACCCAGGTTCGGTCGCCAATGGCCTCACGAATATCATCCACCGCCCTCGCCGCCCGTACGATTTCTTCAGCGCCCACTGCAGACCGCGTTTCCTGCCACACGGGAGGGTGCGGGGCCACCACCATTAATTCGCTCAGTCCGAAGTTTGCCAGGGCCCGGGCCGCCGCGCCGATGTTCAGCGGATTTCGCGGACGCACCAGAACTACACGAAAACCAGTCCGGTTCGCTTTCATCACAATGGATTGTATCAGGATCGCTATCCAGTTGGCGGGCAGGAAAACCGCATCGCCCGCTGCGATCCATCCTGCTTATTGCTTTTCCTTCGCCGGGGCTTCCTGGATGGGCTTCGCATTGGGCTGGTCAGTTGGCGTGGCCGATAGGATTCGAGTTTTGGACTTGAATTGCTTGTACTCCGAATACCGGATGATCTCTTTCATGTGGACGGATCCAGTGGAAAAATTAAGAGTGTCCTCAGCGGTTGTGAATGTTGGGAACCAGTATTTACCATCAATCTGTTCCCGGTAGGTTGTAAACCGGGGAAATAGATTTTCACCACCCTTGGTTTTCGGTTCAGGAACAGGCTTGCCTTCCGACTTCACGATTTGCAGGTCCCGGTCATCCACCCAAATAACTCCCTGGAAATACTGCTTCCCCTTCTGGAGTTCTATGGGCCGGACGGAAAAAACATAGGCAGTAATTTCATCCACCTTCACGTGCCCCAGGTATTTAATTTCATATTCAGGCAACTCGTCGGAGGTCAGCACAAATGGGTTGGTATTGCGGAAGGCGTAGAGATCTTCTTTCGTCAAGATAAGGCGCTTTAGCGTATCCGCTGGCGCATAGGTGACGCGCTCAATTCGCTTGCCATTGTCGTCATAAAGAATGTCCCACTCCTGCTCGTAGACGCCGTCGATATCGCCATTCGCGTCGAACTCTTCAACTTTATTGCTCTGG
>DASYXZ010000219.1:0-9455 GCA_035934315.1 Terriglobia bacterium
CCGGTCATTCCCGTGGGACTCGACGCTTATCGGATGTGGGACCGCTGGCCGCAGCAACGGATCGGCGCCCGTGCTTACATGCGGAGCACTTATGACCGCAGCGGTGGCAACGAGGGGGCCGACGCCAGCCACTTCCTCTACCAGCGCGCCGATGATTTTAATGTCAGCCTGGATGTTACTGGCCCGGGCATTCTTTATTTCGCGCGCTACAACCACTGGCACGGCAGTCCGTGGCATTACGTCGTCGATGGTATCGATCATCTGGTCCAGGAGACGAGCACCGCGGACCCAAATCATCCGGTTGAAAACTCCGTCTTCCTGCCGCAGGAATTATTTCCCAACCCTCTGGCCTTGACCTGGGCAATTACAAAAGGTGCAGACTTGAGTTGGGTGCCCATCCCCTTTGAGCGCAGCTTTCAGATGGCTTATTCCCGGACGCATTATGGAACAGGATATTACATCTACGACCAGTATGTTGGGGGTGCGAAACTCTCGCGTCCTATTCGGTCCGGGGATTGGAAAACGCCGCCGGATCGCGACGTGCTGGAGCTTATCGGTCGCTCGGGAACTGACCTCGCGCCGCGCCCCGGCACTCCGGAAGGAAAAAAAGCCGGAGTTCGTGAGGAGACGGGCGAGACGGCGTTGCCCGCTGACGAATCAACGACGGTTTGGAAAACCACATATGCGCCCTCCATGCTTCGCGCGCTGGAGTTTTCCGTGCCGCGCGCCAACGCGCTCCAGTTTGGCCGAGCCAGATTGCGTGTGACTTGGGATGGCCGCCCGCAGCCTTCCATTGACGCGCCGGTCGCGCTTTTTTATGGCGCCGGAACGCTTTATAACCGCGAAGGACGCGAGTATCTGGTGCGCGCGTTTCCCGTCAACATTCGCTTCGATGATCAGCGCGTTCACCTCGCTTGTTATTTCCCCATGCCGTTCTTCCACTCGGCTCGGATCGAGCTTGTGGGAACAGACGGCGAGGCGATTCCCGGAATTCGCTGGGGTGTTCGCTACGTCCCGTATCACGGCCCATCGAACGAGGTTGCATACTTCCACGCTACCTATCGCGACCACCCGGAGCCGGAACCCGGCAAGGATCTTGTGCTGCTTGACACGCGCACCATGGAAGGAAGCAATGATTGGTCGGGCAGCTTTGTGGGCACCTCGTTTATTTTTTCACATCGCGCCCAGCTTTCGACGCTGGAGGGTGATCCGCGCTTTTTCTTTGACGACAGCCAAACGCCGCAAGCATACGGGACCGGCACGGAAGAGTGGGGCGGAGGCGGCGACTACTGGGGCGGGCAGAATATGACGCTGCCTTTTGCGGGGCACCCCACGGGCGCTCCCAATGCGAAGGCCGCAAAAAACGACGAAGACCTGATTGAGTCGGCCTATCGATTCCTGCTCGCCGACTTGATGCCTTTTGGCAGGAACGCTGTCATCCGCCTGGAACATGGCGGAGAGAATGAGTCCGCGGAACACTATGAGACCATTACGTACTGGTATGGCGCCCCCAGTCCGTCGCTTATCAAGACGGATGAGCTGCAAATCGGCGACGCGCAGAGCGAGAGGGCGCATCACTATGTTTCGCCGCAGGCCTCAGCGCCTTATGAAATTACTTCGCGCTATGAGTGGGGCGTGGACACTCTTCGCGGCAAGGAAATCTATCCGGCGAGCACCGACTGCGGTCGAACTACCACCGGGAGCTCGGAATTTCGGCTCAGTCTCACGCCCAACAATTTTGGCGTGCTCTTGCGGCGGAAACTTGACTACGCCTACCCGAATCAGCGCGCCGAGGTTTATGTGGCGGACGCGGACCTTCCTCCACCGCACGGAACCTCGCTGAGAAGCTCGTCATTCCCGCGAAGGCGGGAATCCACTTGGAGACTGGCCGGGGTCTGGTATCTGGCCGGATCCAACACATGCGTTTACTCGAACCCGAAAGATGAGTTGGGTGCAACCCAGCATAAAGTCGAGACCTCAAATCGTCGATTTCGCGATGACGAGTTTCTCATTCCCCGAAACTTGACCAGAGGCCGGTCGGCGATCAAGGTTCTGATCAAATTCACGCCGCTGGATATCCCGCTTTACCCGGGCGCTCCGTTGCCCAAGCTCGCGTGGAGCGAAATTCATTACACGGCTTACTGCTTTGTGATGCCGAAAGTTCGGTAAGGTAGCACGGGCGTCCCGCCCGTGCCTGCGCCATCCCGTCATTGACAATTTTTCGCCATCAAGCATAGTATCGATTTCCAGCTTTTTAGCATCACCCCGAGGCTGATTGCGGTTTCGGCCGCGCAGCACCATGGGTTTTGCGGGGTCCTTGGGGAAAATTCAAGTCGGGGTTTTTATGAAACAGGCGTATCTCGATTGTTCGTCCGGAATCAGCGGCGACATGTTCATGGCTGCCTTGTTGGACGCGGGCCTCGAACCCAAGCGGCTGTTGGAAGAGCTCAAGAAAATTTCATTGGGCTTCTATGAATTCAAGCGGACGCGCGTGATGCGCGGCGGATTGGCGGGCACGCACGTGGAGATTCGCGATCCGGGCAAGCATCCGGCGCGGCACCTGTCTGAAATAGAAAAACTCATCAACGGAAGCACACTTTCGGAAGGGGTAAAAACCAAGGCGCTGAAGATTTTTGGCCGCCTCGCCGAGGCTGAAGGAAAACTCCACAACATGCCCCCCGGCGAAGTACACTTCCACGAAGTCGGCGCGCTGGATGCCATCATTGATATCGTCAGCGCGTGTGCGGGCCTGGAGTTGATGGAAATTTCCGAGCTGAATTGCTCGCCCTTAAACGTGGGCGGCGGGCGTGTGGAAGCCGCGCACGGATCGCTGCCCGTGCCCGCGCCTGCCACGGCGGAATTGCTGAAAGATATTCCCGTTTATTCTTCCGGGGTTGAAGGTGAACTTGTCACGCCCACCGGCGCCGCCATTGTTTCAACTCTGGCGGCGGGCTTTGGGCCCTTGCCGTCGATGGTGATCGAAAGGATTGGATATGGAGCGGGCGAAAAGGAATTCCCCAAACACCCGAATCTGGCGCGACTCTTCGTGGGGCAAAGTGTGGAGGTCGCGCGCGGGGTTGCCGGCGCTCCGGGCGACGAACTGGTTTCCATTATCCAGGCAAACCTGGACGACATGAGTCCGCAACTTTACGGGTATTTTGTCGAACAGGCTCTGGCCGCCGGCGCTCTCGACGTGACGTGCAGCCCGGTGCAAATGAAGAAAAACCGGCCGGGGCTTGAAGTGAGCATGATGTGCGAAACGTCGCAGAGCGACGCGCTGGCGCAGCTTCTCTTCGAGCAGACCACCACCATCGGTTTGCGGATTTATGAGGCGCGCCGCAAAGTTCTGGATCGCGAAATAGTTCAGGTTGAAACTCCGCATGGCGCGGTGCGCGTGAAAGTGGCGAAACAAAACGGCAAAGTGGTGAACGTCGCGCCCGAATACGATGATTGCCAGCGCCTGGCAACCGAAAAAGCTGTACCTTTAAAATTGGTATTGACGGCGGCTCAAGTGGCCTATGCAAAGAAAATTGAGTGATTCGACGATTCATGGAATTTTGCAATCGCTCAATCGCTAAATTACCCAATCGCCAATTCATGAAAACTTTTTATCTCACCACGCCCATCTACTACCCCAACGCCCGCCCGCACGTCGGCTCCGCGTACACCACCATTGTGTGCGACGTGATTGCGCGCTACAAACGCATGTGTGGATACGATGTGGCCTTCCTCACAGGAACAGACGAGCACGGAGAAAAACTACAGCGCGCGGCGGAGGCGGCAGGAGTTTCGCCCGCTGAATTCGTAGCCGATAAGCGCGAACTCTTCAAACGGCTGTGGCAGACCCTGGGCATCAGAGATTACAAGTTTGTCCACACATCGCAAAACAGCGCCCACGTTGCCTCAGTGCAATGGATGATCCGGCAGGCGGACAAGGCGGGGTACATTGGAAAGAGGAAATACGAGGGCCGCTACTGCGTTTCCGATGAACGCTATGTTTCCGACAACACGGAGCCGGTGGACTGCGACATCTGCGGGCGGCCGGCGGAATTGATCAGCGAAGAGAATTATTTCTTTAAACTCTCGGCATTCCAGGACCGTTTGCTTGAACATTACGCGAAGCATCGGGAATTTGTGCAGCCGGACTACCGCATGAACGAGGTCGAGAGCTTTGTGAGAAGCGGGCTGCGCGATATTTCCATCAGCCGGCGACGCTTGAAATGGGGCATTCCGTGGCCGGACGATCCCTCGCAGGTCGTTTATGTTTGGTACGACGCGCTCACCAGCTATCTCACGGGAATTGGATTTCAAGGTGAGACGCGAAGCCCGGATTTCAACAAGTATTGGATGGGCGCCACTGGCCAGGCGGAAGTGGTCCATATGATCGGCAAGGACATCCTGCGCTTTCACGCCGTCTATTGGCCGGCGTTCCTGTTGGCCGCAGGTCTGCCGCTGCCGAAAACTGTCTTTGCCCACGGCTGGATTTATTACGAGGAAGATAAGATGTCGAAGTCGAAGGGCAACGTGGTGTACCCAGAGCCCATCATCGAAGCACTCGACTCCTTCGGCGCTCCGGGTAATGACGCGCTGCGATATTACCTGTTGCGCGAGGCTACGTTTGGGCAGGATACCAGCTTTTCATATGAAAAACTGATCGACCGCTACAACTCGGACCTGGCAAATGGTTTGGGGAATCTTGTCAGCCGAACGGTGGCGATGTTGCATCAGTTCTCGAAAGGCCGAATACCATCGAGCACTCAAGGCCAGGCTGGCACGAGACAGTTGGGTTTTGCCTTACTCGATATATTCGACGCCTTTGAATTCTCATCCGTCCTTGGGATGGTTTGGGGGCTGGTGTTCGAAGCGAATAAATTGATTGTCGAGTCGAAGCCCTGGGACCTTGCGAAGTCCAGTTCCAAGGAGGACCAGGACAAGCTTCGAGATACTTTGCACGAACTCGCGCAACACCTTCAGAACATCACCATCCTGCTCTACCCCGTGATGCCTGCAAGTGCAAAGCGCATTTGGCAACAGCTTGGTGAGGGAGAAGGTCTCGAGCTTGAACGAATCGAAGGCATCGATGGTTTCCCGCAGTTCCGGCCATTGAAGCCCGGAACTCCAGTGGGCAAGCCCGAGCCTATTTTT
This sequence comes from Terriglobia bacterium, assembly GCA_035934315.1. Taxonomy (GTDB): domain Bacteria; phylum Acidobacteriota; class Terriglobia; order UBA7540; family UBA7540; genus DASYXZ01. The sequence continues at coordinate 5,146 of DASYXZ010000219.1, forward strand.
CCTCGTCTCGACAAAGCCAAAACTCTGGCCAAGCTGCATGAGCTTGCCGAGGCGGATTACGACAGAGACAAACCCAAGGAGGCGTCGATTACTGTGGAAAATGAAACTGACAACACGCGGGGCGCCGAGCACGCAAGTAGCACGGGCGTCCCGCCCGTGCAGCCGACGAAACAAGACACGGGCAAGATGCCCGTGCTACAAACCCCAAGCACCTCCGTCCCTGCTCCCGGCACCTTGCAAATTACGATCGACGATTTCGCCAAAGTTGAAATGCGCGTGGGCGAGATCATCTCAGCGGAGTCGATTCCCAAAGCAACGAAACTTTTGAAGGTGATGGTGGACATTGGCACGGAAGTTCGCCAGGTGCTCGCCGGCATTGCCGAGCATTACCAGCCCGAGCAGTTGGTGGGAATGAAAGTGGTGGTGGTGACCAACCTTCAGCCACGCAAGATGCGCGGGCTCGAATCGAACGGCATGATTGTGGCCGCCTCGGTGGGAGAGGCAGGAAAACCTGTGCTGGTAACTTTCAAGGAGGACGTTCCCAAGGGAGCAAAGTTAAAATAATTGAGTCATTAGGTCATTGAATCATGGATTAATTGAAAGGCGCGAGATTACGTTATTTCAATCACTCAATGGCCTGATGGTTCAATCACGCAATTCGTGCAAATGACAGCGGACCACCGCCTCTCACTAATGATCCAATCACCCGATCACCCAATCACTCAAAACTTCGTCGATTCTCATTGTCACCTGGACGACTCCGACTTCGACGCTGACCGCGAAGATGTGATTGCGCGCGCCCGCGTTGCAGGCGTTCGCTATTTAATGACCATAGGCGGAGCAGCGGGGCCGGACACCATGGAAACCGCGTTGCGCATTGCCGCCGGCTACGATGGGATTTTTGCGGCGGCGGGCATTCATCCGCACGAAGCGATCAAGGCTGATGAAAAACATTACGATCAACTCCGAGAATTTGCCGGCCACCAAAAATTCCTGGCGGTGGGTGAGATTGGTCTCGATTACCACTACGATCACTCGCCACGGGACGTCCAGAAACAAGTCTTCATCCGGCAACTCGAGCTGGCGCGCGAGGCCAAACTTCCGATTGTTATCCACTGCCGCGAAGCCTGGGCTGACCTCACTGAAATTATCCGGGACCAGTGGCAGGCGGCGGGTCTGGGCGGAATTCTCCATTGTTTTGGCGGCGAGCGCGAGGACGCCACCCAATTTCTCGACTGGGGTTTTCTAATTTCGTTCGCGGGCAACATTACATTCAAGAAAGCGGAGAATATTCGCGAGGCGGCAAGGCACGTTCCATTGGACCGGTTACTGACCGAGACGGACAGTCCTTATCTTGCTCCTGCCCCAAATCGGGGCCGGCGCAACGAACCGGCGAATGTGGTTCTCGTCACGGCTACGCTGGCTACGCTTCACAATCTTTCGGCGGAGGATTTGGGCCGGAAAGTAATGCAGAATTTTGCGGGATTCTTTCATCTGCCTTTGGAACGGAGCGCCGATATTTAGATCGGCATCGTGTTTCACTTCGACCTGCCGACCCTAAAGGTCGGCGCTACAGCAAACGTGCCGAAGCCTCTTCCTGCTTCCCTTCGGCCGGGATTTATGGGAATATAGACTGGTTTAGAGTTTACTCTCCTGTTTGGTTGAACGGCCTATTTCTGTCAGCGTCGGAGCAGTGGAGAATCACGCTTGGCTTCCATCAAAAATTTGACCAGCAAGGAAATCTTCGATTTGGTGCGCGGCGACCTTCGCAAAGTGGAGGAGGAGCTTTCACAGCAAAGCGTCTCCAGCGTCCAGCCCATCACTGAAATCGGCCAATACGTTCAAGTGAGCGGTGGCAAACGTCTTCGGCCGGCGCTGGTTCTTCTGGCGTGCAAGCTGTGCGGCTATGAAGGTCCACCGGCAATTCGAATGGCCGCCGTAGTGGAGCTGATCCACACGGCCACCCTGGTGCACGACGATATTATTGATGAGGCGGATACCCGCCGCGGCCGGCCTTCCTCGAATTCCCGCTGGGGCAACCACATGAGCGTGCTGGCGGGCGACTGGCTCTACATGCAGGCTTTCAACATTGCGCTGACTGAACGGAATTTTAAAATCCTCGATCTTCTGATCGGGTTGACCCAGGGCATGGTGGAAGGCGAATTGCTTCAATTGACTTGCCTGAGAAAAATTGACGTCACCGAAGACGCATATTTTGAGCTGTCCTATCGCAAGACCGCCTGCCTGTTTTCCGCCTGCCTACGCATGGGCGCCCTGCTGGGCGGGAAAGACGAAGAGGAGGAGACCCGGTTGGGAACTTACGGCACCAACCTGGGCCTCGCGTTCCAGCTTATCGACGATGTACTGGACTTCACGTCTTCAGAGGAGAAGTTGGGCAAGCCCATCGGCAACGATCTGCGCGAGGGCAAAGTAACTTGGCCCCTCATTTACCTTTTGCAAAAATGTCGCATCGAAGAGAGAAAAAAAGTTGCTCTGGTCCTTGAAGAGCGTGGATACCATTCCGTGCAATTCTCGGAAATTATGGAGCTGGTTGAACGCTATGGGACCTTGCAGGCGGCGCGCGATAAGGCGCGGAAGTTTGCCGACGTGGCTCGAAGGTGTCTTGAAAGTTTTCCCAATTCCCAGTTCAAAGATGCCATGCGATCTTTGACGGAATTTATAGTTGAGCGAGATTTCTGACAGTTTTTTCCGGGTGTTGACTCCTGACTTCTGACTCCTATTGCCCGTGCCGCACAACGAAACTGAAATCAAACTGAAAGTTTCAAGCGTGCGGGCGATCAAGCGCCGCCTGACAGACCTAGGTTTTTTGATCATTGAGCGGCGCCACCGTGAGCGGAACTTTCTATTTGATTTCCCCGATCTGTGGCTGCGAAAATCAAGTTCCGTGGTTCGCTTGCGCCGGGAAGGAAAGCGAAACTTGCTGACGTTCAAGGGCCCGCCCCGCGAGTCCCGTGATTATAAAATCCGGCGGGAAATTGAGACTGAGATTGGGGATGCCGGACCCATGCGGGAAATTCTCGAATCCCTCGGCTTGCGCGAGATTATGAGCTACGAAAAGTTCAGGACTACTTACGCGCCGAGCCGCAAGAGTGAGACTCCCGCAGGCGGCCTGGCGATGTTCGATGAGACGCCAATCGGAAACTTTCTCGAATTGGAAGGGCCAAAACGATGGATTGATGCGGTGGCTCGCCGGCTTGGCTTTCGACATTCAGATTATATTTCCGCCAGCTATGCCTCGTTGTACCATGCCCGGTGCCAGGAGGAAGGGAAGAAACCGGGAAATATGGTTTTTGCTCCCAAAAAATAATATTGATTCAATTTTGGAATTGGTTGGGCTATACTAAGACTTAACTTTGCACGATTGGCCCAAAGACCACCGGGCCGGGAGGTTTGGCTATGGAAGGATTGCTACAACCAACTCATCTAATCATTATCTTGGTCATTGTTCTGGTTATCTTTGGTCCGGGGAAACTAGCCGGCCTTGGCGGGGCGCTGGGGAAGGGTATTAAGGAATTTAAGGAAGCCGTAAAACCCGAAAGCGATACTGTAAACAACACCCCGACTGATAAAAAAGTTGGAGAGAACAAGAGCTAACGCTGGCCCCCTCATTACTCCCGCAGAGACCGCAAACGTCCATTCCTCGGTAGCTCAATGGTAGAGCATTCGGCTGTTAACCGAAGGGTTCCAGGTTCGAGTCCTGGCCGAGGAGCCAAACCCTTGTTCGTCCGCCGTATACTTCGTTTATCTCCTCATGGCCCCGCACAATTCTTACATTGCACTTTGAAACCACGCGTGACTTTCCCATGGTTCGCGCAAACCATCCGGCCACACTGGTCACAGCGGAAGTGGGCTCGATGAATGCAATCGGCACAGCGGTTTTGCCAGGGTAAAACCGCGTAGCCAATGATCAGGCGGTCGAAGGCAGGCGATATGATTTCAAGCGGCTCGGTACGTCATTGCGGAATACAAACACGAAACTCGCCGTGAAGAGCGTCTTATTGAGAACCGAATGGTCCGCCGGCGAATACTCAATCTCATAAAAATCGACACTGGCCTTGTAGGGCGGCTTGTCCATCGGTTCGAGGGCCACTTGTTGGACTTCAATATCGAGTTGGGATGCGGAAGGGTTGTTGAGAAAGTTTTCGATGACCTTGTTCTTTTTGAAAGCGACCATCGTGTCGCCGGCGAGCCTGCCGTCGAGGAAATAAAGTGCTTTCGTGAAATCGTCGTTGATGGTGTAGCGGTTGCGCCGATAGAAGAGCTCGCAGAACTGTGTGAGGAAGTATTTC
>DASYXZ010000226.1:0-2335 GCA_035934315.1 Terriglobia bacterium
AAGCTGCAAGGCGGAGACGCCCTTTTTGGAAGAGCAAATCAGATAGATAGCCAGAAACCATTTAGTCAAGGGTAAGTGCGAATTGTGAAAAATAGTTCCAGAAGTCACGGAGTATTGGTAGCTGCAACCCATACACTCGTACAAGTACCGCTCTTTTCCGGTTTTGCCTTCCGCCTCAAATTTCGAGATGCGCTTGCCATTGCAGCGCGGGCAGACAAGGCCGTGGGGCCAGCGGATGCGCTCGAAGTGCGCGATACACCGCTCTTCGGTGTTGAACTGTTTGAAGTGCTCGAAAATCGAAGGTTGTTTTTTCATGGTCTAAATGTAGCATGAAAAAGATTCTTTGTCAAGGGGATAATCGCCTATATTTAAACTGGGGACAAGCTGATGAATAAAATCCTGGTGATCGACGACGACCGAGCCATTCGTCTTCTTCTTTGCGAGTTGATGAAGACGGCGGGACATTCGGTGGAGAGCGCGAAGGACGGCTTGGAAGGTTTGGAGAAATTAAGAAAGAAAAAGTATGACCTGATATTGCTCGACGTCTGGATGCCGCGCATGAATGGTTTGGAATTCCTGTCGCAATTGCGCAAGGAGCCGTCACCACCTCCTAAAGTGATTGTGATGACCGCCGACAATACTCCGGAAACACTTTTGAGCGCGGTCAAAGAGCAGGTGTATATGTACATGGCCAAACCTTTTCAGCCGAAAGCGCTGGAAGAAATGGTGAAGAGCGCGCTTTCCGCTAAGTTGGGTTCGGGCGCGATTGAAGTGATTTCAGCCCGGCCCGATTGGGTGGAGTTGCTGGTACCCTGTGAATTGGAGACGGCGGAACGCATTCAAAGCTTCATGAACCATTTGGATATCGGCCTGGCCGCCGAAGTTCGCGAGGCTGTGGGACGCGCATTCCATGAATTGCTGCTGAATGCCATCGAATGGGGCGGAGAGCTCGATCCCAACCGGAAAGTGCGCATTTCCTACCTGCGCGCGCGACGCATGTTGCTCTATTGCATCAAGGACCCGGGAAAGGGTTTTCGATTGGAGGATTTGCCGCACGCCGCCGTGAGTAACCCGCCCGGTCAGCCCTTCGATCACATCAAGGTTCGCGATGAGAAAGGCCTTCGCGCGGGCGGCTTCGGGATTTTGATGACTCGCGCGATGGTGGACGAGCTACTCTATAATGAAGAGCGAAATGAAGTGGTGTTCGTGAAATACCTGGACTAAGGAAACTTCTTTGGCCCTGTTCTGGGGCGCCACGGGCACGTTCAGCAGCAACTTGTCTGCGGCCGGGTTGTTGACGGCGAGCGGCGGCGCGGCTCTACCGGCCACCGGTAACTCGCCAACCTCGGGGTCGCCCTTCAATCCACTCGATTTGATCGCTTCCGCCTCCAACGGCAGCACGGCCAACAACCAGACGTTTCGCTGGTAGGCGGTGAATGCCCACGGCGCCAGTCCTTCGGCCAACCTGAGCCTGCTGTTTGGAGCGGGCAACAACGCACCGGCGCCCACCGGGTTATCGGTGGCGCCCAATGGGATTGTTGCCTTTGCTTCGGGGCAGACCTTTCCCGGTACGGGCAACGGCACGATCACGGGCGTGACGGCCGGGTCGGGCCTGGTGGGCGGCGGGATGAGCGGGAACATCCAGCTCGCCGTGGACCCGACCGTGGCGCGAACCAATGCCTCCAATATGTTTGGCGCCGCCCAAATCGTGAACGGCACGATGACCGCAACATCATTCACGGGCAGTGGCGCCGGGCTCACCAATCTTCCGACAACAAACCTTACTGGTACGATTTCAGACGGCAACCTGCCCGGCGACGTGCCACGCCTGGGCCTGGCGAACACATTCACCAGCCCGCAGACCGTTACATCCAACGTTTCCGGCGGAAGCGCGCTCACTGCGAGCAACTCGAGCGGCAACAGCGTCTTCGGCAGCGGCAGCAATTACGGCGTGGCTGGCGTAAGCAACGCAGGCAATGGCGTTTCTGGCAGCAGCGGCGCTGGCTCCGGCGTTTATGGCAGCAGCCTCGCTGGCAACAATGCCGGCAATATTCTCCTCGGGCAGAGCGGCAACGTGACCAAGTTCAGCGTCGATGGCAAGGGAGATGTCGCTGCCAGCGGGTCCGTGAGCATTGGCGGCGGCACGCCGATTATCAAGCACCTGTCGATTCAGGTGAGCGCAACGTTCCCTGGGCTCAAGCCAGGCACCTGCACAGCGGCAATCTTCACTCATACGGGTGCGGCTGATGGCGACACGATCGCCATGGGCGTTCCCAATGCGATGATGACTGTGGCCGGCGTCCCCATCTATTCTGCATGGGTAAGTGCCGCCGAC
>DASYXZ010000265.1:0-3012 GCA_035934315.1 Terriglobia bacterium
CGGGATCATGTTTGGCAAATGACCCCATGCTCAAGTAACGTTGCGCGAGATCATTGCCGATTTGGATTTCGTCTTCGTCGGAGAGGCGGGTGAATGAAACAGGCAACCGGGTGAGTTCGCGTTGGGTGTCAGCCACGAAAAATAGCAAGGCTTGCGGGCCCACCGGCGCAACAACCTTCTGCCTTTGGCTCGCAATCAGCGCGATACCGATCAACAAAAACATAATGGCAAACACCGCCCATCGTTTCATAAGTACCCCCGCAGGACTTCACGATACCGGGTATAGAGAAATGAAACGGAGAGCAAAGCGGCGCCGAGGATGATGAAGGTCAAATAACGGTCTCGCGGCGCCAAACCCCAAACGTCCACAAACACGATCTTCGCCACGCAGACCAAAAGTAATCCGACGGCGCTCAGCCTGAAGCTTCGTTCTTTGACTGCGATCGCGAAGAGAAAGATGGCCACGGCTTCCGCGCCCCAGGCGACTGTGGTCATGCCATGGGCCCTCATTTCAAGATAGAGGAACAGGGTGAGTAAAATGAAAGTAACGAAGAAGAACGACTGTTCGGGTCGACGATTGAGGCTTGCAAAAATTTTACTGACCCTCCCGCGATTTACGGACTGCCCTTCGGCGAGTGGGAGCTTAAGGCGGAAACCGACGAGGAGCGCCAGAAACAAAAGGACGATGGTCGTCCCCACGGTCATGAATCGCCCGTACCACAAAGACGGCGGAGGAAAATAACTGCGCTCGTAAAAGTTGTGCAGAACAGTTCGAAAGAAAACCGCGACCGCCAGCAGCAGTCCCTGGTGCAGGAAAATCCGCCGCCCGTATCGCCAGGCAATCAGAGCGAACAGGCAGATCAGCGCCGACCACGCCGCTGCAATCCAATCGGGGTCCAGTTCAAAACGCATCACCGCGGCCAGGGTGGCTGTTCCAAGGTAACAGTGAATATTCGCCGCTTTAATTTTGGCGTCGGTCTCAAGAAATTTTGTCTGACGATCATCCACCCGCCAATACACGTAGTAGAACAGGAGCGCCAACGGCACCGTGGTGTATAGGCGCGGACTCAGTTGGCCGGAGGAATCCTCCGCGTTAAAATTTACGAAGAAGACGCGAAGGAAACTTGCGGTGAAAAGGACATAGGCCTGAAGCCGCAATGAAGTTGATGCGCGCTCCCAACCCAATTGGAACAGGATGAGGCCCAATAACGCCCAGCCCAGCGCGACGCTGGTGGGCCACAGTTGATACCACATGAGCAGGGCCATCAGGAATGACGCCACCCAGGTGAATGCCTCGGGCAGCCCCAGCCCCCTGACTGCCTCGGAAAAACCCATCCACCGAGAACAGAGATAGAGGAGAACAATAACAATGGAAATGGTGCTGACAGCCCGCAAGGAAAAATGCGATACCTCCACCACGGCAAAGTTTGTGAACACAACCCGGAAGAAACCCAGAAGCGCGCAGCAAATACCCTGAACACTCAGATCTTCAATTTTCAGTTCCCGTCCGACAATCGCCAGTAAGAGAGCGAATGCGGTCCATCCCACCGCCAGCCAGGGCTCGGTGCACACGGCCCAAATTCCAACGACGGCCACCATCCCGGCAAGGTAGGATTGAAATCGAAAACACGTTTTTTCAAACCCGGTTTCGATTAAGTCGGGCCACTTGCGCGGCACCCAGTGCGCATTGACGAATAATATCAAGGCGGCGATGGTGCAAATCAGGCCCAGGCGCGGGTCGCTGAAGTCAATTGCCTTCAAGTCCCGCAGGTCGAAGAGGTGGCGGGAGTCTACGAAGACAATCTGCCCGGCCACCAAAAGCTGCGCCAACATCCCCAGCCGCCTAAAATGAATTTCGCGCGTGAACACTCCGGCAAGGAACAAGGCTTCCGCTTCCATCAACCACAGGACTGAAAGGCGTTCTCCGGAATAACGGACACCAAACGCGGCCACGAGCAATGTCGCGCCGATGGTTGTGAGGATGAGAAAGGCGGTGCGTCGTCGCCGGGTGACTGGGAGTTGCCCCAACACCATCTCCACTGAACCCACTCCGAGCAAGAACCAAAAGGCCAGCTCGGGGCGAGCTGACTGATAATTGATCACGTAATGGAACAAGAAGGTGTTCAGCAGTGCGGCGACGGTCGAGATATTTTCTTCCAGCGGCAGTTCGATGCGCCGGAAAATATAAGAGAACCGGAAGATCAGCCAGTATGAAATCAAAAGAGCGGTGCTCGCGGTCAACTCAGGAAAAACGCGATGGTGTGAGCCCATGGGCTCGATGATGGGACGAAGCCAGTAATAATGATTTAAAAACACGGCCAGAATGGCCACGACCTCAAGCTGAAACCAGCGCCGGCGCCCCACTACCACGGCCAAAGCCACGGCTAGAATAGCGCCCGAGATAAGGCTGGTGACGGCGCCGTGACTGATGTTGATGGTCGTAAAGGCGAGCAGGAAGGCAAGGCCGGTGACAACCTGTGAATTGTAGCGGAGCGTGTGCGCCACCATCGCCGCCGCCACTATCAACAGGAGAGCGAGGTCAAAAGACTCTGATTCCAGAACGCGCGCGGCTGGAACATGATTCATCGCGTAAGTGGTAAAATATAGCAGCGCCCAGCCGCCACCCATTCCGGCGCGCGCCAGGATGCGCCAGCGCTCGCGCCGCTCGAAGAATATCCCAGGACCCAGCATCGCCAAACCGACGGCGTAGCCCACAAAAACTTTTCCACCCGGTCCCAGCTCCTTCAGTTCGTAAATCAAGAAAAGCGCGACGCCGATCACCAAAATAATCACGCCGACTTTGTTCAACCAGTTGGTGCCCAGAGTTTCTTCGAGACTAATAACAGATTTAATCCTTTCGCGTGGCTGGGGCACGGGCGCTCGATATGGAGCAGCAGCCGGCTGATTTATCGTTGAAGACGCTATTGGAATTTCTGATGAAGGTGATGTGCCTCGCATTCCTTCGTCGAGTCGGGAAAAACCGTCCTTCGTCAAAGGTGCGGCTGGAGGCGT
>DASYXZ010000294.1:0-29175 GCA_035934315.1 Terriglobia bacterium
TCGGTACGTCATTGCGGAACACAAACACGAAACTCGCCGTGAAGAGCGTCTTGTTGAGAACCGAATGGTCCGTCGGCGAACACTCAATCTCATAAAAATCGACGCTGGCCTTGTAGGGCGGCTTGTCCATCGGTTCGAGGGCCACCTGTTCGACTTCAATATCGAGTTCGGATGTGGAAGGGTTGTTGAGAAAGTTTTCGATGACCTTGTTCTTTTTGAAGGCGGCCATCGTGTCGTCGGCGAGCCTGCCGTCGAGGAAATAAAGTGCTTTCGTGAAATCGTCGTTGATGGTGTAGCGGTTGCGCCGATAGAAGAGCTCGCAGAACTGTGTGAGGAAGTATTTCGCTTCCTTCGCTTCCGGCTTATAGGTGAAGGTGTTGTAGCTGACAGCCTGCGCCCGGCCAAGCTCGTCGATGCGGATGACAAGCGGCTTGAAGTTGCGGAATGCGTGGATGGTTCTCAAATTGCGGATGACAAGCCCGAAGAGAGCGAGTGACAAAAGCGCCAAAGCAATTTTCAGGTAGCTGTTGGTAACAACGGCCTCACCAAACTGCTCCATGTAAAGTTGTTTCGCTTCGTTGAAACTCGCGTCTTTGGCCATTGTCTGCTCCTCGCGTTACGACCTTCGAGAACCCATGAAGTCAAGCATCTGTCCTGCGGATCCACCGGCGCTTCCGCTGAAGATGTGGCTGGTCAACATGGGAACCTTGATGAGCGTGTACACCGATGCGACGGTGACGATAAAAAGTGGTGGCAAGAGTGCTGCCTGCTGGCTGACAGGAATGGGTTGGCCGTTATAAAGGTTCATGAAGCCAGTCAGGATGTTTCCGATAATGTAGATCGCGGCGGCGGCGATCACCTGGTAGAAGGCGTACTGAATGAAAGACCTGAGCCATCCCCAGAAGAGCCAGTCGAGCTGGGGAACGATGAAGAAAGGAATGAAAATCGGTCCGACAAGCACGCATACGGCGCTGGCGATGATTCAGAAGGCGGCAATCACCATGGCGATAGCTTGGGCAAGCGAGAGGAGCAGAATGATCGTCCAGTAATCGAAGTAGGCCCAAAACTCGAGAGTGGCTCCAGGCGGTTCGACTGTGCCTTCGAAGGCCGCAATCCGGCTCATAATGGTGTCGATCATGTCCTTCGAAATGGTGTTGGAAGCCCTTTCATATTTGGATGACCTCCTTTACGAGTTCCATTTCGAGTCGCGGGGTCAACTTGCCCCCCTATATATGAAGAGGCCAAAAAAAGGGAAAAACCGGGAAAAGTTTTGAAAAATATTTCGTCAGGATTGGAAGTCGAAGTGCAGGGCAATTGGTTAGGCATGGAAGACAAAATGAGGAGTAGGCACCATGTATAATGAATTCGAAGCTTGGGCGCCGTTGTGGACAATGGGCGGAAGCGACAACGGAAATGACGCGTCGCGCGGAGGCTGCGACGGCGGACGAGACTTTCTTGAAGGGTTCATACACGTAGGGCAGCGAATGCTGCGCCGGGCGCTTGGTTATGCAAGGCGGGGAAGTCGAAACGGGATAGTCTGTGAGTCCTGACATCTGATGCCGCCGGGCCATTGTTAGATGATGCAGGCTTTAAGTTGGCTCACTTGCCTGGCGGACTCACCTTGGTAATTCCCTTCCCTTGCTGAACGGTCAGGAAATTATTGATGGGCGCATCACGAACCGCCTCCACCTGTCCGTCTGGCCAATGGACCTCAATGAGGTCAATCTTCTTGCGTTGTTCGAGGCCAAAGTGCAAGCGCGGGTCGCTCGATGAAATATAACTTCCGCCCGTACGGACCTCGTCCCACTGCACGAGGTCGCCGGAAACAACTTTAACGCGTGCCCCGATGGCATCGCGGTTGGGTCCGTTGCCGAGGGTCTTGACGGTGATCCAGCTGTTCCGGTTTCCGCCGTCATTCCGCAAAATAGTCGGCTTGCCGTCGAGATTCTCCACGACGATATCAATGTCCCCGTCGTTGTCGATGTCTCCAAATGCGGCACCGCGGCTCACCCGCGGGACCATGAGAGCATCGCCAACTTCAGCGGCCATTTCTTTAAACGTCCCGTTGCGCTGATTGTGGAAAAGGAGCATCCGCTGGGCATAGTGGGTGCCGACGTCAATGTGATCCACCTGGGGATAGACGTGGCCGTTCACGGCCAAAATGTCGGGCCAGCCGTCATTGTCGTAATCAAAAAACGCTGTGCCCCAACCCACAAACGGACCCATAACCTTTGCCACTCCTGATGCAAATGAAACATCGGAAAAGGCCAAGGGTGTATCGTGCCGAAAGAGGTCGTCATATTCGTCCGCGAAGTTGGTGACCACGATCCCGGGAAGGCCCGAGTGCAAGTAATCGCCAATCCCGATGCCCATCGAGCCTTGTTCATTTCCGTCCTCGCCCACCGCAACACCTGCTAGGAAACCTATTTCTGTAAAAGTCCCGTTCCGGTTGTTGTGATAGAGGAAATTCGGACCAGAGTCGTTGGCGACGTAAAGGTCGGGCCATCCGTCGCCGTCCACATCGGTCCACGTGGTGCCCATGCCGTACCGCCCGTCGGGGTCGGAAACGCCGGCCTTCACGCTGACTTCGGTGAAGGTCCCATCGCCGTTGTTGTGAAACAGTGAGTCGCCGGCGCCCGGCAAACCGCGCGGCCCGCACTGAACGGGCAGGCCGCGATACTCGCAGAACTTCCCTTTGCCGAATTCCGGCAGGTCGCTGAGCTTGAAGTCCACGTAATTGGAAACGAAAAGGTCGAGGTGCCCGTCGCGATCGTAGTCTCCGAACGTCGCACCCGCGGACCAGCGAAGGTCATTCACGCCTGCTTTTTGCGTGACATCGGTGAAGGTTCCATCGCCGTTGTTGTGATACAGGTGGTTCGGGCCGAGGCAGGTCACGTAAAGGTCTTGATATCCGTCGCCGTCAAAGTCGGCCGCCACCACTCCCATCGCCCAGCCCGGATAACCAAGGCCCGATTTTTCCGTGACATCCGTGAACGTCCCGTCCCGGTTGTTATGATAGAGCGCGCTGCGGGCGCTCTTCGGATCGTTCGCGGCATCCACTGTGAGGGCGTTCGTAAAGTAAATGTCCAGCCATCCGTCGTTATCGTAATCAAACAGCGCCACGCCGCCGCTCATGGACTCGACGATATACTTTTTCTCTGGGGCCGAGTTATGTGAGAACTTGATCCCAGCCGAATCCACAATGTCCACAAAGCGGACGCCGGAGGGCGGCGCTTGATTCAGGAGCGGAACGGACATCATCCGCGACCCCAACCAAAGTTCCGGCAGAGCGGCCAGAAAAGTTCGTCGTCGCATAATTCAGAAGACCTCAAACGTCTGGGTGCGCTTGTCCTTTTTTTCAGGGCGCAGGGACACTCTTGATGCCCTGCACGCCCTGGCACATCGGCGAGCAAATTCTCATGGCTTGGCAGGGGAAGCGGAGAAAGGCAAGCTCTCGCCAAGTTTCACCTGCTCCTCCTGCTTCTTCTGCGCCTGCCGATATTGCTCGAGCTCGCGCTGGGCGTCGTCGAGACGGCCAAGCCGAGCATCAATCTGGCTTAGTTGATAATGAACCTTGGGCTCGTCGGGATTGAGCCGCGCCGAGGCCTGGAATTCCTGGAGAGCCTTGGGGTACTGCTGCTCACGCGTATCCACAAGCCCCATTCCCCAATGGCCGCGCGCGTCCTGTGGCTTGCTCGAGACGACCTGGGATAACCATTTGGTTGCTTCGGCGTCATCACCCTGGTCGTAGGCGATCATTCCCAAATGATATTTGGCGTCCACTTGGTTGGGATCGAGGCGCAAACATTCCTTAAGATGTTGCCGGGCATTCTTATAATCGTGGTTGAGATAGTACGACCAGCCGAGATTCAGTTGCCCGGCGGGAGCGTCGGGTCTTTGCTCGACATATTGCTGAAAATATTGCAAGGCCTCTGGATAATCGGACGTATCTAGGAGCGCGTTACCGAGTTCAAGAAGGAATTCCGGGCGGCTGGAATCGAGCAGGATTGCCTTGCGCATGGCCAGTACGGCTTCCTTCGCCAAATGATTCTGCGAACTGACCTGGGCAAACTCGTAAAGCAGCTCCGGCGAGTTTGGAGCAAGCTGCCGCGCACTGGCAAGATAGTTCAGGGCGCGAACTGGGTCTCCTCTCTTTAGCGCAAGGCCGGCAAGATGACGCAATGTCTCCACCGAATCCGGATGCTGCGTTAGCGAGTGTTGCAGGGCATCTTCAGCAGCCGCGTTGTTGCCGTCGGAGATGTACAATTGGCTGAGAACGGACCAATAATCCGGCGGGCGCGCCGGGGACGGGATGGATTCCATCTCCGCGATGGCCGGCTTAAATTCCCGCTGCTCGGCGTGAAGTATGGCGAGGTTGTATAACACTTGCGGGTCATGGGGTCCGATCGCCGCGGCTTTTTCGTACGCCGCGAGAGCCTTATCATGCCGATTCTCCCGCTTGTAGAGCTCACCTAGGTTGATGTATGCGGGTGCAAATTTCGGGTCGAGATCGGCAGCGCGCTGGAAGAGTTTTTCCGATACTCGATCGTCACCTTCCTTCCCGCGTGCAACACCGAGCATGTTCAGGAGTTCAGGCTGGTTGGGATCGGCTGAAAGAAGTTTGCTGAGGATTTGAACGGCTTCCTTTATGTTTCCCACTTCGAGCGCGTGCGCCGCTCGATCAGCTTCCGGCGAGGTGACGGCCGATTTCCGCGGACCACCGAATGCCGGCGCCACAAGAGCGAGCCAGCCGACGACCGCTCCAAGCGCAATCAGATTTGGCCACCATCTCCGCAATGTCACCTTTCGAAAACTCGGGACGATTACGTAATTTTCCAACACTCTTGATTTTATTCGAGTCGGGATATTGTGTCAAAGGTTGCCTTTGTTCTTCTTATTTGCCGCTTGCAAGACCGAGACAGTCGGCGATATTATTGTTGAACAATTCCTAACTTGAGGTGTTTTCGATGAGGTTTCGAAAAATCGCATTAATCTTATTCTTGATTTTAATTCTCTCGCCTCTGTTGGGCGCCAAGAATTTCTGGGACCAGTCCTATGAGAGGTGGAACCGCGGGCAAGTGGTCACTATGCTCAGTCATTCCCCCTGGGCGCAAGACCAGAACATTCGCATGCCCATTCTAGGGATCAATTCGGGAATCAATGGTGAGAAAGAGGTGGATTTAAAATTCACCGTGCGCTTCTTTTCGGCTCTTCCAATCCGCGAGGCTTACGTGCGCATGGCGGAGTTAATGAACAACTACGATGAGATGACCCCGGACCAACGGCAGGCATTCACCCAGCGCTTCAGCCGGGCATTGAAATTGGACGTCAGCGGGCGTGTGATCGTAGCCGCCGAACTCTCTACCAATGTGGCCGAAACTGATCGCGACCTGAAGAGGTATTTTGCAACGGCCAGCGCGGATACATTGAAGCAGAACGTCTACCTTATCACGCCGGGACAAGGTCGCGTCCAATTAACTGAGTACTATCCTCCCAGCAATGACGGGACCGGGGCAAAGTTCATCTTTCCGCGGCAAGTGAACGGTAAAGCTCTCGTGCAGCCGGGCGACAAACAAATCACGCTCGAATTATACGTTCCTCCGGTGAATCAAAACCTGCGTGTCGATTTCAAAGTGGCCGAGATGTCTTACCAGGGCGAGCTGAGTTATTGAAGTAGGTAAGCCATGTTTACTCGAAAGGTGCCATAGCGTCCTGCCACCGCAGTCGGCGAGTAATGGGTCGCCTTGGACGCCAATAAACTACCTTGATTCGTCGACCACCTCGATTGCCTTCACTGACGCATAATTCGTGACTGGGACAAAGGAGAGCATGATCTTTCCCATGGCATTGGGTTGCAAGCCGTGGAATGTTCTTTCCAGGGCGCGGTTTTCGCCACCAGCTTCCTTGAAAACATCAAAGTTGCGCAACAACGCCACTCCATTACAGTAGACATCGAAGACCCGACTGCCCACCCCGCCGCCTCCCGGGTTGGCAGGTCCAAAATATGTCTCAGCGAATCGCATGGTCAACCCGTAGCGGCCTTCGGCAACAGGAATCGCATAATCGAAATGACCGTATCGCTCCCCGGAATATAGGCCCGCATCCGGGGTGCCTGACACAGTCTGCGCGATTTTAATCAATCGTCCTCCCATTGAATAGCGGTCAGGGATCCAAATCCGGCCTGAGTCGTCGGTATAGGAATGCTCCTGGGCTACCAGTCGAATCGGTTGAATTTTTCCGGGCAAGCTGGGGACGATCTCCAAAGCACTGAGGATGGAATAATCGATCACATTGTTGAAATTTAGATGGAGGTAGCCGTCGAGAGCGGGGGAGACATCCTTGAAAATACGCTCGTCAGCGACATTGGCTCCCCCCGCATCGCTAAACACATCGAAGGTAGTAATTAGATGCTTGCCATTCATATCAATATTGAACAGCCGGCTGATTTCTCCGCCGCCCCGAAGAGTCCATGGTCCGTAATCCGTCTCTACAAAGTAGAGCCGAAGTTCGTAGTTTCCCGGTTTTAGCGGAATGTTGTACGAGAATTCTCCCTGGCGGACCGTCGCAAATAATGTAGGATCCGCGGCGCGAGCAATGAATACCTGCGGTTTGGTGAGCGCCTCGCCACCAGTGTAGTAACGGTCGGGGCCCCATGTCCTGCCTTGTGAATCAATATATTCTTTTTTCGAATACCCGGCAATGATTCGGACATCCTCGTCTTGGTTGGCTGCGACAGATGCCGATGTCATTGCCGAAGGGAGGGGAACAATAACGGGCATATCGGATTTTGATATCATCAGGGCCAGGGCCCCAAGGCCGATGATGAGAAGTAGAATTGCAAAGGATACCAGGGACATGCGCCAGCGCAACCACCATTGCATACGCGGCAAGGCGGTTGCGGCCTCCAAATTCGTTGTTGAGGCCGAGTCGATAGGTGTTGCAGCAAGCTGACCCGTCTGGCCGGAGGACCTCCCACCGTTTGCGTCGCTGTCCGGGTTCTCGGAATTGGAATCAGGGATCGGATTGCCGGCCGAGTTAACGGCGATATCGCTTCGCCGGAGGAACTGAGGAGCGTAGTGGCCGAGTTGCAGAGAAATGATTACAGGATGGTCAGCGCCTTCGGTTTCATAGTACCGCTTCAACTTTTCCCGCAGACGGTGCGCCTCCACGCGCACGATAGAGTCGAGTTTGGGATCGAACTCTGGAGGTCGTCCCAGCGCTTCGACTCCGATGTTGTATTCCTTCAAGGACCGCACGTCACTGTCAAAATACTTTTGACCGATATATTGGAGCATCTTGGCCAGGTTAGGGGACTTGGCAAAAATCTCGGAGGCAAGAACTGCTTCCAGCTCGGCTTTCTCCATCTCGGACTGAGTTAGAACAGACATTGAGAATCAGTGGAGAGTATAACATCCAGTTTTATTCCGAGCAAACGAAGTTCTCCTAGGTTAACGATGGTCTGTGGTTTTGCGTTAACCTCGCATAGGGGGATTTGGACTTACGCGTCGTTAACCCTCGCCTAACACCATTAGCCTTGACAGTTTTAATCATCAGGCGTAATCAACATGTCGCTTGTAGGTAGTCCATTTAATGTAGGCATATAATAGTGGAGTAGGCTTATTGTGCTGGACCTGCTGCCTATTCTGGAGCCTGCGGTGGCTTCAGAGCTTTCGGGAAGGCACTTTCGTTGCGTCGGGTTGGAAACGATAATTATTAAAGATAGTTCTTGACATTTTTTTCTTGCGCGCATATAGTTCGCGCATTGCGTCGGTTTGGCGTCACTAATCTTAAATCTAATTGCAGGAACGACCGTGGCTTTAGGACTGCGTCAGGCCGCGTGACGGGTCTAGCCACACCTAACCATTTTCATTTCGGGGTCAAAGGAGAGTTCAATGTTGAACGTGAATCCAATGAAGTTGAAGTTGTTTGTGTGGGGACTTTTGGTTTGCCTGTTATTTTGTGGTGCGCAATGGGCAATGGCCCAGGAAACTACTGGAACCATCAGTGGAACTGTAAGCGACTCGACAGGCGCCATGGTGCCGAAGGCTACCGTGACCATCACCAACGAAAAGACTGGGCAAAAAAGGGTCGTCCAGACGAATGACACTGGATTTTTCACAGCCCCCGAGCTACCGGTTGGCTCCTACTCGGTAAGCGCTTCCGCCACCGGCTTCAAGGTGGCAGAAAACACGGGAATCGATCTCCACGTCACGGAACAGAAGATGGTGCCTATTATCCTTCAAGTCGGAGTCCAGACTGAGACTGTGACGGTGACTGGAGGCGCGACGCAAGTGAATTTGCGCACAGGAGAGGTTGGTAGCCTTGTGGGAGCGCAGCAAATGACTGAACTCCCCCTCAACGGCCGCAGCTTCGTGCAACTTACCCTGTTGGCTCCTGGCGCGTCCGTCGGGGACAGCGTGAGCACCCGAAACACCGGGTTGCTCTCCGGTGTGGATATTTCCATGAGCGGCAGTGGTGCGAATACGAACGCATGGCTGGTAGACGGAGCAGACAACGTGGACCACGGTTCCGGGCGCACCATCTTGGTTTTCCCCTCGGTAGACTCCATTGAGGAGTTTAAAGTTCGACGGAACTCGTTTGGAGCGGATAGCCCCGCCAGTGGCGGTGCACAGATTAATTTGGTGACCAAATCCGGGACAAACCGGTTCCACGGGTCGGCCTATGAGTTTTTCCGGAACGACAAATTGGACGCGGCCAACTTTTTTCTAAACTCTGCCAACCAGAAAAAAGGAGAGTTGCGTAGCAACGACTTCGGTTACACCGTCGGAGGCCCTATCAAGAAGGATAAGGCATTCTTCTTCTGGTCGGAAGAATGGCGACGCGAGATTCGGGGCGTCACACACCGGGCGACAGTACCCACGGCAGCAGAGCGGGCGGGCAACTTTAATGGTACCCTCACCGGTGGAGCGAAAGTACCAATCGACCCCTATACGGGCCTACCTTACCCAGGTAACCAGATTCCGGCCTGCGCCCCGGGCCAAACAACCGACTGCCTAAGCCCCGCGGGTTCAGCTCTCTTGCAGTTGTATCCTTTGCCCGACACAGCCGCTACCCTAAACAACTGGGTGCAAGCAGTTCCAACCGCTATACCGACGAGACAGGAACAAATCAGAACTGACGTGAACTTCAGCCAAAATTCCAGCCTGATGTTCCGTTACACTCAGGACGCATGGGCAAACCCCGCCCCCAACATTGGCGGAGCCGGCGGGCTTTGGGGCGACGACGGATTCCCGACTGTGGACTCCAGTTGGTCACAGCCGGGAAAAAATCTAAGCACAAGATTCACACACACTTTTGGCCCTAGCATGATTAACGAAGCCCAGTTCACTTATTCGGGCAATAAAATCAACATCACCGAGGGCCTCGGTAAAGCTCTTAACAACCAGATCGTGAACGCCATACCCACTGTGTTCCCGGCCGCCGCAGACCGGACCCATGCGATCTTTTGGGGCGCGGCCCCAAATGCCAGCTCAAGCCTGTGGAACATCGCTCCCTGGAAAAACTGGATGGACCTCTATGTGTTCCAGGACGACCTGACCAAGGTTCATGGCAATCACACAATGAAATTTGGCGGCCTTTTTAGTACCAACTACAAAAGGGAAATCGGTTGCTGCGGAAATAACCCGCTCCAGTTCTGGGGCCCCAACGCGGTTCCTGGAGGTGCTGGCAAGGGTGGCGGGTGGGGCGATTCGAAGGCACCCGGTAATGGCGGAAACGTGACGGGCAATGCTACCGCCGATATGCTGCTCCGAGGCGCCTACTTCGGAGGAAGCGAGCAAAGTTTCCTGCCTCTTTTCAAACCGGACTGGAAGAATTATGAATTCTACGGAACAGATACGTACCGGATGACTTCGCGCCTTACGCTCGACTTCGGGTTGCGCTGGACTCTCCTCCCGTCCGAAATTCAGGACGATGGCCTGACGGCCAACTTCGTTCCCAGTATTTACAACCCCGCAACAGCCGGTACCAACCCACTCGACGGGCTGATTTTCCCGACTAACTATGTGAATACAGCCGCGGGCATCACGGGAGGCCCAGCCAACCTCCATGGCGTTAATGTGAATCCACGGTCGCTGTTGCAAAATCACAACAACCTTTTCGCCCCACGCTTTGGCTTCGCTTGGGATCCTACGGGTTCTGGGAAGTGGGCGATTAGAGGGGGTACAGGTATTTTCTTCGGTCGCGCCGACCTCTCCCACCCCCTGGCCGAACTCGTCAACAATCCGCCGTTTACCTCGGTAGTAAATTGGGGCAGCGGTCGGCCTCTGGACCAAATTCCAAGCAATGTTCCCACGTCTGGAGTCGGCACCGCCGCCAACGCCGCAGATATCACCGCTAAAGTTGAGGGCAGCTATCAATGGAACTTCACCGTTGAACGCGAGCTGGCGAAGGATACCAAGCTGGAAGTATCCTACATCGGCAATCACGGCCACAACCTTCCCTACAACTATAACTTGAACGATGTGGCTCCGGCGAACTGGCTGCAGTATGCCCGTATTAACTACGCCCCGCAGAACGATCCCAATGTGGCAGGCCTCAATAAGGACGCGCTACGACCGTACT
Source organism: Terriglobia bacterium (assembly GCA_035934315.1). Lineage (GTDB taxonomy): Bacteria > Acidobacteriota > Terriglobia > UBA7540 > UBA7540 > DASYXZ01. The sequence goes on from DASYXZ010000294.1 coordinate 10,585, forward strand.
TTGCATTGAAGGGTAGCAACGGGCTTATCTATCAGACCTATGGAGGCAACTCAAGCTACAACTCGTTGCAAGTCTTTTTCACGAAGCGCTACTCAAATAACTTTTCCGTCCAAGCAGCCTACACATGGTCTAAGTCGCTTTCCGACACTAGCTTGACTTGCTGCGGAGGCGGCAACGGTTCCAGGCTGACAGTTGCTTCAAACCCACGCTATGACCGCGGACTTTCGGATTTCGACCGGAGCAACATCCTTACCCTTAATAGCATATACCATGCCCCGTCATTTGCCGGTAAGTCCTGGCTCGAGCGGGGAGTATTGGACGGTTGGGAGATGACCGGAATTTACTCCTTCTCTTCGGGTATCCCCTTGACACCTCACCTGAACACCACCCTCGTCGGTGTTGATAACAACTCCCAGATCCGACCGGACCTTGTCGTGAGCGGTGCCCCAGGGTCCCGTAACGCAAACCAGTGGGTCACTGCCAACGATTATGCATTCCCGATCCAATTGGGACGACTGGGCAACGCTCCTCACGGCGGCGTCCGGGCGCCCCCATTAAATGACTTGGACTTTGCCATGTACAAGAACTTCCCATTGCGATGGGAGAGTTCCTACCTGCAGCTCAGGTTTGAGACTTTCAACACCCTCAACCATCCGCAGCTTCAGAATATCGACATGGCATATACCCCCGCAGGGCTGACGGCCAACACCACTACGAACATGTTCACAGGCTGTAACACGATCAATGGCAATGCGTTCCCATTTTGCAACACCGATGGGAACTTTGGAAAGCCGGGAAGTGCGCGCGATCCGCGCGAATTACAGTTCGCGCTGAAGTTTGTCTTCTAAACTTACCAGGTTGTTTTTACAGGGCGTGCAAGTTTTCCTTGCACGCCCTTTTTGTTTTTGGCCTAATTGTAGGATGCATTGTTCGAGGCGCTTTATTTCAAGGCGAAGCTTGGTGCATACCATGCGGCGAAATCGGATGCAATTTGTGATCTGGGCGTGCGTGCTTTTAATTGGGGGCTACTGGTCCTGGCCCGCGACTTTCGCACAGGAAGCAGCGAAAGGGTCGGCAGAAACAATCCAAGGCCATTTCCAAAGCGCTCAAAAAGCTCAAAATGAAGGAGACTTATTCCGCGCCGAAAGCGAATACCGGCAATCTCTAGGCCTGGCTTTGGAGCAGTTGGGAGGGATCTACAACACGCTTGGCGACCTGGACAAGGCTGCGTTGGCCTATAGTTCAGCCACCCGAGCCACCGTTGATTCTGAAGTCGCACTGCTGGGCCTGGGGGTGGTTGACCTGAGAAAGGGCGATTACGAAAAAGGTGTTCAGGTAGTGCGCACCCTTCTGGCCCAGGATGCGTTTGACCCCAAAGCGCGAGACCTGCTGGGCAAGCTGTATTTCGCCATGAACCAGTATGACGCGGCGGCTCAGGAATTGGAGGAAGCGACGCGTTTGGAGCCCGATAACATCAGCGCCTCCTTCACCCTGGCGTTGATATTTTTGAAACAACACCAACCGGAAAGGGCGCAAAGGGTTTTCACTCAGGTTCAAACGCAACTTGGAGATTCCGCTCGATTGCATATGTTTTTTGGCGGCGCGTATCGGCAGGCTGACTATGCGAACGAAGCGGTGAGAGAGTTTCAAAAAGCTGCCGCCATCGATTCCAATTACCCTCAGGTTCACTACAACCTGGCGCTCACTTACTTGTCTCAAGAGGGAGCCCATAAGTTTTCCCAGGCAATTGAAGAACTTCAAAAAGAATTACAGCGCAAGCCGAATGATTACCTCGCAAACTCCTTGTTGGGAATGGTCTATCAGCAGCAGCACAAATTAGAAGAGGCCATCCCTTATCTCGAGAAAGCGACTCGCCTGGAACCTCAAAAACCTGACGCCTATCTGATGTTGGGGCAAGTGTTGTACGTCTCAGGGCAGCAGGAAAAATCAATCCCACTGCTGCGCCGTGCCATCGAGCTCACCGCCGATCCCAGCCGCAACGAATATCAGATCGCGAATGGCCAATATTTGCTCGGGCAGGCGCTGCTCCGTCAAGGGAAGATTGACGAAGCAAAACAGCACCTGGCTCTTGCCGAACAATACAAGTCCAAGTCCTCGATAAAGGACCAAGAGCGGTTGAAAATTTTCTTTCAAAACAACCCCGTCGGGTCTGGAGACTCGCCCGAATCCATCACCGCTTCGGAAAGCAAGACTGTCGTTATCGTGCCTCCCCCTCCGAGCGCTACGGAAAAGGAGAAGCTGGGGAAGGCCGCCCGGATTTATGCCCGCATCGCAGCTCAAGCGTACAATCAGCTAGGACTGTTGCATGCGAGCCAGGCGGATTTCAAGAAGGCAGCTGAATACTTTGCCGGGGCCTCGGGTTGGGACCCGCAAGTTCCTGACGTGTACTACAATCTGGGGCTGGCGCAATTCAAGGCGCAGAACTATGCCGAAGCCATTGCGCCCCTGGAAAAAGTCCGGGCGCAGCAGCCCAAACGCCAGGACGCGCAGACTCTGCTGGGGATGAGTTACTTTTTCTCGGGAGATTATGCGCACGCCAAAGACCAGCTTGACCCATTGGTGGAAAGCGGCCTGGACGATCCGCAGGCGCTGTACGCCCTAGGGTTGTCACTGGCGCATTCGGGCGCGCAGCCGCGCGGCGAGAGCATGCTGAGGGGCCTGGTGCAGCGCTATCCAAACGTGGCCGATGCGCACATGGCCGTTGGCCAGGCGCTGGCTATGGGCGGCAAGTACGAACCAGCCGCGGCCGAGTTTGCCCGGGCTTTGGAACTCGACTCTGCCATGCCCGAAGCGCATTACTTTCTCGGACTGTCCCTGGTACACCAAGCCAAGTTTTCAGAGGCCGCGAAGGAATTCCAACAAGAGCTTACTCGTGATCCCAATGATGCGAAGTCAAGGTATCACCTTGGATTGTGTCTGGTCTCGATGAACCGGATGGATGAGGCAGTGCAGTCATTCAATGAAGCTTTACGGCTGAATCCGTCCTACCCCGAGGCGTATTACGAATTGGGTAAAGCTCGATTGGCACAAGGTCAGACTGAGGAAGCAGTATCGCTTCTGGAAAAGGCGGCGCAACTGGATGGGGAAAAGTCTTACATCCAATACCAACTTTCGCAAGCCTATCTCAAGGCAGGCAAGGCCGATGCCGCCCAAGCCGCCCTGGCCCGTTACCGTGAACTGAAGGTGCATGAAAGATCGGCCACGGCGCAGCATGGGACATCAACCGAAGAGCCCCGGGAAAATAAATCAAGGAAGGAGCTCGAATGAAGCCTGGGTGGAGACCGAACGCCCACATACACGATCCTGAATGTGGGCGCGGAGAAGATAATCGCCGGGAGAAAGTCCCACTAGCGTGAGATACCGGGCCACCTGAACATGCGGTAGCGGGCTGGACTCCAAATCTGAAACCTGGTAGGCAGGAAGTACCGCGTCAACCGTACGCCCATCGCGCTCCAATGAAAAAGTAACCATCACATCAGGATGTCCGGTCGCCGGATCCAACTTTGGGTAATAAACATCGAAGTAGTAAATCAAGTTCTGCGGACTTCGGAAGCTTCGATTGGAAGTGGGAAGAATGCGCACCTGTCCCACTTTCCATGGGCTCGCCTCACCTGACTGCGCCGGTTCGACGTGCCGACTCAAGGTGAGGCTGCTGACAGCAAGCGAATCCTCAACTGGCGACAAGTTAAGACTTGAATGCCTGTAACTGCGCCGGCCATCCAGAAGATCGACTGCTTCCAAATCAACGGCATAAGTCCCAGGGCCCAGCCGCAAGTCTTTGGTAAAAAGCACCGAACCGTCCAACGTGGCCTGACCTTCGGCTTGCGTGGGTCGCTTGCGTGAGGGAAAGCGAAAACTTGCTATAGTCTCACCGCTGGAGGCGCGAACGAGGCCAAAAATTTGAAGACGGCCGTCAAGGGCCGCGACACTTTGCGGAATCTCCACAGGAAGTTCGACGGTATAGGTACCGTCTTCATCGAGAAATTCCGCTGGCTGAAGGCGGAGCGGAAAATCCTGAACTTCCGAGCTACGAGCCAAAGTTATCAGTTGCCGAAATTCCGAAGGGGAAAGTGCGGAAGTTCCCGGAGGCATGGCGTAATAACCAGAGCGGGACTGCACACTCATGCCTGGCCTGTTAACCACCACACGAATATGGCGGAACCCTCCGTCGAACGCCAGATTGCGCGGCCGGTACGTTAACAGGTAATAGGAGTGGGCATCCAAGTCTATCCGGCGGAGAGCCGATTCAAAATTGTTTGTATTACGAATGAGCAGGCCACCGGTGGCCGCAGAGAGGTAGCGCAGCGTGCTGTCTTGCTGATCGCTCCCCACCTGCCGGGCGCGGTCAAACTCTGTTTCGCCAAATTCGTCACCGATTCGCGCACCCAACTGCAATGGGCCGAGGTCGCGATGCAACTCTCCCTCCAATGATACTTGTTTGTACTGCAAGCCCCCACTGTCCAAAGCATATATGGCCAAATGAGCGCGATTGGCCGCGTTCGTTGTGTCGTAGAGTAAGTTCTCAAGCGGCTCTGGAATTGAGAATCCCCGCGAAATCAAGACCAGTGACTTGCGCCCCGGCAATGATTTTACAGAATCGGCGATAGCGCGGATGGCTTCAAGGACGGGCCGGCTTTGTTGCTGGTTCGCGAATGATTGGTAAGCGAAAGCAAGCTTTTCCTGGCGGACGGCCTCTCCAAGCAGGGACGAAAGTTGGGAGGTGCGGCTCCCAGCCCGCGGGTCTGCGCTGTTGGAACCCGACGCGATTGCGGTGATGTCATTCTGTAGGTTGTTTTCTTCCTGCCGGGCCCCTTCTATCTTACGCTGCAGGTCTCTCCTCTCTGCAGCATAACTACTTCCTGCCGGGTCCTGGTGGTCGAGCGCCGCGACAATCATTTCTGGTTTGTCGGTAAAGTCTTGAAGAAGCTTAATGCCCAGTCCAACTCTGACCACGGCCACGTCCATGCTGGGAACCATGTGTTCCCCGAAATATCGCTTGGCGGCCGCGCGGATATAGATCTGGTTTTCCAATTCCGTGGAGGCGTAATCGAGGAGCAAAACCATGTACTGCCGCTCCTCGACAAATTTCCCCGCAGGCAAGCCCGCTTTAATTTCAGAATCCTCGACAGTTCCATTTTGAAAATTGTTTGGAGTATTGGGAGGAGCTGAGGACTGGGGCGAGACGATTCGAAATGACTCAAGCGTCTGCGGAACGTCATCCTCAAAAATTGTGAAATCGTGAGGGGAAAGATTCAATACCGGCCGGTCATGCTTATCCACTACAATCGCGTCCACCAAAACGAGAGACGACGCTACACGGTAGACCGAAGTTTTCTTCGTTGGTTCGGGAACCTGTTCTGCCACTCGAGCTACGGCAACTCCGCCGGCGACTATCAAACAAAACCCCAGGAAAACCGGGAGGAGTTTAATCTCCGCGCGAAGTGATGATGACGGCGCCCTCATATTAGTTCGCCACAGTAAATGCCACTTGTGCGCTCTCTACTTTTTTCGCAAAAGCGTCCTTTACCTGGAACACCAGCGAGTAATTGCCTGCCTGAAGCCCGGCCAATTGGATAAACCGCGCCAGGGTGATGTGCGGAATAGGCTCTGGTACGGATTGATTCAGCTCAAATCGCGGGAGTTGAACGTTTACTCGATTGCCATCGCGCAGGAGTATGAGATCCACAGAGACATCAGCCTTTTGCGCCTCAAGCTGGGGACGATAAATATCAAAGTAGAAAATCAGATTGTCCCCATTGTGAAATTCACATTGAGCCGTGGGCAATATCTTTACTCCCTCCACGGTAAGAAACTGGCTCCCCGCATTGGAAGCTTTGTCCACGTCTTTGGCCAGTAGAATGGTGCTCAACGCCAGGCCGGGCCCGGGTGAGCGGAGGAACAGACCCATGGCCCGGTCCGAAGCCATGCCCGAGGACAAATCCTTCACCGCAACTTCAAAAGTGTAGGCTTTGCCTGCCGGCAGTTGCAGTGAGTTGACAAAGCTGACATTCCCCGGTTCCAGCGCCTTGTACTCACCTTCAGTCATATTCAGGTTCACCGGTCCGCCAAAACGGGCCACCAGGTTGTTGGCGCTGTCGCGAACCATGCCAATAATCTGGAGCTTCGCAGAATCGGTTTGACCGCTCCTGTTCATTTGTATCCCGCGGGCGGGAATTTCCAGAATGATGGGGACGCGATACTCACCACTATCCTCTTGAAATCCCCCGGCGCGCATATAAACGGGCAACTGTTTTGCGTCGCCGGCCGTCCGCGCCAGGCTCAAGACCTGAAATTCATCCGGGGTCAGAAAATCGAACCCGGCGGGGATGGCATAGTATCCGTTGCGCGCTCTTACCGTCAGGCCCGGTGGGCGGGCCTCCACGCGGATCTGGCGAAACTTACCGTCAAAGTTTTGGTTCTTCGGATGGTAGGTCAGGAGATAGTAGCTCCGCATTTCATCGTCTATGCGGTCGAGCCCCGTCTCCAAGTCATTCGTGTTGTGAACATAAAAACCACCCGTCGCATTGGCCACGAAGCGCAAGGCGCTCTCGTTCATGTCCCTGCCCGCTTGCAAAGTCTTGTCAAAAATCGTTTCTCCGCCCGATCCTTGCGTTCGATTTCGGTCCCCGACCCGGGCGCTGGCCGTCAACTCATCGATGGGGAGCAGGTCACTGCGGAGCTGCTGGGATTCGAGGCCACGAGTATCAATACAATAAACCGCCAGATGCGCTCTGTTCGCCGCGTCGGCAACAGAGTGGAGCTCCGGTTCTATACTTTCTCCAACCACGAAGCCCTGCGAGAATAGGATGAGAGTCTTACGCCCTTCAATCTGCTTCACGCCCCCGGCGATGGCGCGGATGGCGGTGAGCACAGCGCGGCTCTGGCGCTGGTCGATGCCGGAGCGCATTACGTAAAAAGCAGCCGCGATTCGCTGAGCTTGCCCTACTTGGGCCATTGCGGACCCCTGAGCGCCCAATGCAGCGCCCACGCCTGCCGCTCCGGGGCCGGAAGTCGTCAGGCTCGCAGTTGCTGAGGTGTCAACACTTGTCGTGGTGGCTTCACCGAAATTGACTCCCGAGGTCAGGTCAGCCCTGTCTGCGCTCAGCGCCGAGCCAGTCTGGTTCCTCGATTTCAGTGCGGCGATCAGGCGTGTTTTGTCGTCGGTGAAATTTGTTACGGCCTGCAATCCAGCCCCTAAGACAAAAACGGCCATCAAATCCCCGGGCTGCAATTTCTGTTCAACGTATTTTACCGACGCTTCTTGAACCAACTTCTCGTTTTGAAATTCCGTAGTGGAATAGTCGAGCAGGAGAATCGTCAGATTGGGTATTTGGGTAGCCGGAGGAGGCGCGGCCTCTGTGGCGCCAGTTTTTGCTTCCAAGGGTGCACTGGATTGGGGCGATGGTGCCGGCGCTCCCCGATGCAAACTGAAGGAGTCAATGTCCTGTGGAACACCGTCTTCAAAGATCTCGAAATCCCGCGGCTTCATATTGCTTATCAGCCGGTTTCTCTTGTCGGTAACGATGGCGTCAACAAGAACTTCCGCCGTTCCCACCTTAATCGTTCCTGTGTTTTGTGACGAGTCTGAACGAGGGCCACGCTGGGAAAATAGGGTTTGAGGAAGAAGGAGTAGGGCCAGGAAGGTGCTGAACAAACCTAAAACGGTTTTACACATGTATTGAATCTCTCACTTCGAGTGAGTCCATTATCGCAGACGAGCGCTCACATCAGTGGATTGTATCACCGAATGGCTGCGGGAAATATTCTTTACTTCAAAGCATAAGCCCCACCAATAAATGGGTCTTAACATAGCGGGCATGTCCAGCTAAGGCCCGCCATGTTTACCACCAACAAAGGCTTTCGCAGGCCTGCCAGGAGCGCTGGATTCCCTCGTCCGCCCGGTGAAGAATTCGTTGATCGGTGAGCGCGGAATGGGCGACCCGAATCAATAGAGGCAGCCCTTGTGCCGGCGACATGGTGGTTTAAGGGCGGCGTCGCAAGGATTGCTAAACGAAGGTTTGTTTCGGAATCGTTCCCTGAGCCAATTTCTAGTTTCCAGTTTCTCATTTCTACCTCTTTGATTGTTCAAGAAAATGCCTGGCGTCTTCGTTGGCCGGGGAAATTTCCACAAGCTTGCGCATAGTCCTTTCCGCATTGGCCGTTTGCCCGAGCGAAACCTCCACGTTCGCGAGAGCCAGATAATTCGCCGGATCATAGGGATCGAGCTCAACAGCCTCCTTGAGATATTCGAGGGCGCGGGGCCCGCCCATTTCAGCCAGGAGCTCACCCAGTCGACGCCTGACCAGGGGAGATTTGGATCCAGCGGCAATCGACCGCTCCAGTGCGGCGCGCGCCAATTCCCGGAAATCAGAAGACGGACGCGCGGCCAAAAGCACCTCCGCATACGTGGCTTGAACTTCGGGATCGCCGGGAAATTTCTGGGCGGCCTGGACGAGTAACGGGAAGCCCTTGGCTCCGTAACCGGGATAGTCGGAAGCAAGTTGAGCGAAGGCCAGAGCGAGAGTGCGAAGGTCCGGCTCCTGCGCCCCAGGAGGTTTGGTTTCCCAAATCAGATTCGTCGCGGGATCGGGCGAAAGTATGACATAGGATTTCTCAGCAACGTTAGAACTTTTCGGGATTCGATGGTCGGTGAGTGCTGTGTGCCCAATGTTGACCACTTTGCGCCTGGGCATATGGCACGAGGTACAGTTGTCCGGAGGTGATGTAGCTTGCCGAAGTTTGCCGGCCGCCGTGCAGCTCTGGACGTTGTGGCACTGGAGACAACGGCTGTTGAAGAATTCGGCAGCCATTTGACCGTGCAACTGTTTATGCGGGTCATGACAAGTAATGCAGTTTAACGCTTCCCCATTGGGCAGCCGGCACCGGCTCATTTGGATTTGATCCGTTTGATTCAGCGCAAGAAACGACCCGCCTTTGAGGTTAAGCGGAACGGAAAAAACAGCGACAGTATTATCCAGGTATGACCCGGGCCGAAAATCGAGCGGATGCTTGCCCGGTCGGGGAACGCGTGCGTCGCCCGCCAGGTGGCATTGGAAGCAAACATCGTCACGCAACTCGCCAGTAAGCTTCGCAGGGTTCACGATGGTTCGGTCGGTTGCCCCTTCGATGGGTGCTCCCACCCGCCTCTGTTTAACATGAAGTTCTCCCGGTCCGTGACAGCGCTCGCAACCAATCGTCATGATTTGAAAGACCGGCTGGCGGTATTGGTTAACTGCTCCCGGTATTGGCCGGGGAAGGCCGCTGTGGCAGGATATGCATAAATCACCAGCCTCTCGACTAAACCCTTCGTAGATCCCGATATCATTTCCTGGCGAGAGGTCCCACTTCCGCCCAAGCGTGTACCAGGAAAGCGGCGAGATGAAAAGAAAATTGCCGCGGGCAACCAAATAACTTCGGCCATGGTCACCTGATCCGACAGCGTAAGCGATGGGATGGTCTTCGCTCAATATGACCCGCCCGCGTGCGTCGAGCTTGTATAGTCGATGATGGAATTTTCCATTGCGCTCAAATGTCGAGTACCAAAGTCGGGTCTTGGGGTCCTGAAAGGTAGCGGGTTTGTCAAATTCGCCCAGCCTCTTGTCGCGGCTCGGCAAGGACATGGACCGGCCCATGCCCGTCCCCTTGAAGCTATCGTACTGGCTCGCGTGGCAAGCCCTGCACGATTCGTCTCCTACGTATTCAACACCCTCATTTTCATTTAGGTACTGAACTTCGTCTCGGTCGAGCGCCGCAGCTTGTAATGGATGCATGGCATGGAAAACGGCTGCGATCAGAAAATACCGCAGAAGAGCGACAAGGGACAGGAAGAATGATCCCCGACGGGATTGGCGTCTCTGGGGAAGTCGGTCTTCCAATGGAGAAAGGCTAATCCAAGATAAATAAGAGATCAACGTTCTGTCACCTTACCGATTAGTCAAAGAGTCCAAAGCGAAGCCGGCTCCCAAATTGGCCAAACAAACTCACAATGGTTATGCAAGCCGCCGCCTTTTGGAGTCATCGGCTTTCGCCCGGGTCCTAACCTCTCGCAGTCCCGCACACGTTCCGATTGAGCTAGGCCGCGCCCAATGGTCTAAATGCGTTAATCTGTCGGCTTGCTGAACCCCTAAATATTTGGACCTCGCAGTTCATGGTGTTTCAATTCATGTATGTCGCACCCTCTGGAAAGTGCCCCCATTGTCCAGGCCATTTTTTGGCCGCAATCAGTTATGGTCGGGCGGGTCTGATTTAAGATTTGGCGCGGCCGAAGCCGCCCCCGCCATTTCGGCGCTGGAGACGGCGCTCGGGTCGCATTCCTGCGGAGCCCTATCCTCCGCTCCAGTATCGGGATTGTACTTCAACCATTCTGGCCCCAAAGCGATAAATTCCGGGGGTTTGGGGGCAGACCCCAAGCGAGAAATGAAGTTCCTTCCTTGCCGTTCGGCGCGTGATCATAGCTGGCCTCGTCCCGTGTAGAGTTGCGCCGGGGTTCGATAGCCCAGGCCCTGGTGCGGTCGCTCGTAATTGTAAAACTGGAAGTAGCGTTCGAGATTGGTTCGCGCCTCCGGCAGGCCGCGGTAATCGCGCAGAAAAACCTCTTCGTACTTCAGCGAGCGCCACAGCCGCTCGATGAAAATGTTGTCCAGGCATCGCCCGCGCCCATCCATGCTGATGGCGATCCCTCGTCCTTCCAGCACGCGCGTGAACTGCTCGCTGGTGAATTGTGATCCCTGGTCGCTGTTGAAAATCTCCGACTTTCCCCACCCCCACAATCCTTCCAGCGCCTCCAGGCAGAAGGGCAATTCCAGGCTCACCGAAAGCGCCCAACTCAAGACGAAGCGGCTGAACCAATCCATCACCGCCACCACGTAGACGAATCCCTGCGCCATCCGAATGTACGTAATATCCGTGCTCCACACTTGATTGGCGCGGTTCACCTTGACTCCCTTCAACCGATACGGATAAATCTTGTGCCCCATTTTGTGCCCTACCTGTTTCAAAACGCTGAAATCCGCCTCAAAACGGGTAGCAAGAGCCACGCTTGCCGAATCGCCAATAAATACGCGGGTTTGAGCCACGCGGGGCAATGCGTCGCAACTCATCACTATTTATCACTGGAAGCCTTTCGCGCAACTGTTAACCGAAGGGTTCCAGGTTCGAGTCCTGGCCGAGGAGCCAACCCTTGTTCGTCCGCCGTATACTTCGTTTATCTCCTCATGGCCTCGCACAATTCTTACATTGCACTTTGAAACCACGCGTGACTTTCCCATGGTTCGCGCAAACCATCCGGCCACACTGGTCACAGCGGAAGTGGGCTCGATGATTGCAATCGGCACAGCGGTTTTGCCAGGGTAAAACCGCGTAGCCAATGATCAGGCGGTCGAAGGCGGGCGATATGATTTCAAGCGGGGTGCGATGATGGCGGCGGTAGATCCAAACTGTCATCGAGAGAATGAAGAGGATGCCGATCGCCTGGAAAACATAAAACACCAGCCAGGCGGGGACGTGGTAGCCCAGATTCACCGGCATCGCGCTGAACGGCTCCCAGGGGCGCATAACCCAAGGGACGGTGAAATAGTCCTCCACCATGTGCATGGCGAAGGCGAAAACCACAAGGAGCCAGACGAGCGGTCGCTTCCAGAAAAATATTCCGGCCAGAGGAATCATGGCGAGCGTTGAGCCCGCGTTGTGAAAAAGAATGTGATGGTACCGGTAATAAGCATCGCCGCCGCCAAAAAGCGCAAGCCCGTCGAGGTCGGGCGCGGCGGCTGCCAATGCGATGGCGGCGCGCTCCCGCCGGTTGATATCCGTCCAATGCGCGAACCACCAACCATATTGCAAATGGGCAACCGGGCTCAGTGATACCTCCTAGAGATTGACGCTCTGCCGATGATAACCGATAATTCTGACGGTTGGTGAACTTCGTCGGAAAGAATTTGAATCTTCACCCACCCAAAACATCCATGCAACAGAAAATCTTAAAAGAGGGAAGATGACGGGCGCGCGTCGGTTCATCCCTCCCGCATGGACCCTGGCATGGGGCCTCGGATTTATTTTCGCTTTGCTTGCGCTCTGCATTCCTGAACCCGCCTATCGATTGGAGTATACGCGAATAAACAATCAGCGCGGCATGCCGCTTTGGGTGATTGTGTACTTCCCTCAGCCGGCAAAATTCAAGCGGGCGCCTGCGGCCGTGGTCTGCCAGCCCTTGAATGACTCGCCGGAATACAGCCGCATGTTGGACCTTGAGCTTGTTCACGACGGATTTGTGGTGCTTGCGTTCGATTGGCGGGGGCGGACGCCGGCGGAGAACCGCCAATTGCTGCGCGTTAATACGAAGGAGGCCGTACGCTCCGACGTGGCGGCCGCCGTGGCTTATGTGCGCGCGCGCCCTGAGGTGGACCCGGCCAAGGTCGTGATTGCCGGCCACTCGGTCGGCGGGACGATGGCTATTGAAGAGGGGATGGCGGATCCCACAATAACGGCTGTGGCCTCTGTGGGCATGGAAGCTGATGTCACCCGGAGCGAGCCCAGGAACCTGCTTTGGGCTCTCGGTCTCTATGACGAGTTCCGCGGGCTCGAGCGGATGCGGGATATCTTCAGGGAAAGTGCAGGGACTGCCGCGCTTGAAAACACCACGGTGGGCGATTTTACTCGCGGCACCGCGCGACGGCTGGGCGTTTCGCCCACATCCGATCATTTCAGCGAATTACAAGACCACGAAATTCACCGCATGGTGCTCACCTGGTTTCGCCAGGCCGTTGGTCTTCCTTTCGAATCGCGGCCAATGTGGATGGAAATCCGCGGCTTACTGGTGATGCTCGCATGGATGGCCGCACTGGCGGGAGCCCTGTTAACTTTGCGACGTTATGTTTCCGGCCGCCCTGATCGCGGGTGGATTTTGCGCGGCGTGGTGGCCGCAGCCTTATTGGGGGTGGTGCTGCTCAGCCGCATCCGTGGTCTGGAATTTCTTATGGCCACCGATGGTGTCTTCGTCCTGGCGGTCATAACGTTGTTTGCGGGACTCATCTGCTCGCTTGATACGGAAACCTACAATCGCAGTTGGCGTTTCGGGCTGCGCGCGGGGCTGGTGCTGTGGGCCAGTCTTCTCGTCACCTTTCTGGCCAACAATATTCCTTATTACATTCGGACCCCAAGTTATCCGCTTTGGTTTCCGGAATTCGCTCTGCGGCACCTGCTGGACCTCGCCGATGGGTACGTGCTCGCCTATTCGAGGCCCATCCTTTTCAGAATTTATGCTCCTGACCAGCTTTCGCCCCACTGGTGGGTGTACGTGATGATGGGCGTCATGATAATTGACCCCGAAATTCTGGCGGGTATCGTGGCGCGGCTCAGGCGGCCACGGACTAAACCGGCGGCTGCCCGACAGGCTCTTTCACCGGCGAGTTTAATTCTTCTTATGGTCCTTCTAGTCTTCCTGGGTGGGGTGGTTTGGCTGCGGCTCGCGCAAGGCTTTTTGACGCGTGACAGCGCCCTCGCCGCGCTCAAATATATGCTCCGCTTTACTGTCTTGCCGTTCTTTGTGTTTGCGTTGCTCTGGCGATGGACGGGGAAGAGACAGGTAGACAGTAAACAGTAGACGGTAAAAAGCGTTTAGGTCTTGCCGTTTGGTTAGCTAAACTTGCCATGCGTAATGGGCCAGACGGAAGCGAAACTGGAGCGTACACCAGCAAGGCGCTACGCAGTAGGGGGACGGCTTGCCGTCCCCTCCGTGTACATTGCCACCGAACCAGGACGGGTAGAGGCTGAAAGGCTGGAGCGCCCAGCCCCCCGAACCAGGAGTCGCGCCCCCTTCACAGCCTCGATCGTCGCGGCGTCACTCGGAAGCACTCGGACCGTAACGTCGCGACGTACCTCGATGTACCTGCCTGCCTTTGGAAACTCGGGATCGAATTGCTTGAAATCAGGCGTTTCCGGGAGGGCTTTGGGATTCGTGTGCAGATCGCTCCGGCCTTGGCTGTCCATCTCGACTCCCGCCTTCCTCAGCGCCTCCACGGACTGCCACGGCCGGCTGAACATTGTCGTGATCTTAACCACGTAGGTTCCGGCCGGGAGTGGTGCCCCGTCGCCATTCGAAACCTTGGAGCGGAATACCCCGCCAGGGCCGACGAACGCGTCGGCCCTTGGTCGGTCAGTGAGCTTGCGTGCCCGGCCGGCCTCGCGGATAATTTCAATTTCGATCTTAGTTCCAGGCGGGACTTCCTCGATAGTCCCCGTGATGATCAGGCCTCCAGAGGTACGCTCTGCTGCCACCTTTTCAATTAACGATTGAGCCGCTATCGAATGTCGCGCAAGCATAAGGAGTTGAAGCAAAGTCGGAAGCACAGACGCGGGGCATCCGCTATGCCCTCCCCGTAACGAGCATGAAGTTTTCTCAACGCGTCCTTGTCAATCGCGAACGACGCAATTTGAAACTCTTTGTCAGCAATGCAAACCGCAGCGTTCAGAATCGGAGCAGGGATGAAGACCCGAGTAGTGGGTCAGTCTGAATTCATGCTTGAGCGAGTTGGCATCCAAATTGCCATGGATTTAAGAGTTCCTGAGTGATACTATCACTCTGATATCATTTCGTCCTTGACTTTGACAGACCTAACAACTAATCTAGGTTCATGCGTAGACGCTCAAGCAAGGAACATGATTTTACGGTAAATGCTCGTCGAGTCGTGGAACGTGCCATTGGGGAACATTTAGACGGAACTCCGCTCGAAGAATCAGACCACGGAAAAAACCCTCATGCCGTTGCTCTTGGCAGGATGGGAGGACAAAAAGGTGGTCTTGCAAGAGCCCTACAGCTTTCTGCCAAAAAGCGGTCACAGATAGCTAGAAAAGCAGCGAAAGCAAGATGGCAGGGTTCGCAAGGAGAGTAGGGCTATGTCAGAGAACGAATCTAATAAGCAAGATCAGGAGTCTGTACCTTCGGGGACGAAGAAACCGGTTCCGATACCAGATTCGATCAGGGAAACCTTGAATTTAAAAGAAGACACAGATGAAATGCTCGTCAATCTGGCGACTGAGGAAAAAGCTGTATTAGTATGTGCGGTCGCACCCTATACATCGCTAAGAGTTTCTCCGGTTCACGAAGTCAGCGCATCAATCGGACTACACGAGGAGTTCTCTTTTGAGGCTCTAATCGATGAATTGTTTAGCCAAGGATACAAAAATCAAAAGCTAATGCTGCTTTTGAATTCCCCTGGGGGCGGCTTACATTCATCTTTTAAGGTTGCACGGGCTATCAGGCAGTCGTTCAATCCCGTGGATATCTATGTGCCTCATATGGCTGCTAGTGGTGGGACATTGATCGCGCTGGCTGCCGACAAAATTGTTATGGGAACCATGAGCCAGCTTAGCCCTCTTGACCCACAAGTTTTTTGGAAAGGAAGGCAAATATCTGCATTATCGGGATGGAATGCATTCGACCGATTATGCAAGCTTTTTGAGAAAATGACTAAAGATGAAGCCCCTTATCCAACTCAGTCACTAACAGAAAAGCTAGACCCGTTCATCATGGAAGACTGGAATTGCGTTATTCGCACGGCAGAGCAATATGTCGAGGAAATTCTTAAGATGGCAAAATACGCTCAGCCTAGTGAGATGGCGCACCAATTGATACATCATTTTGCCGATCACGATAGTGACATTAACGTTGATACGGCGAAAAACCTTGGCATCCGTGTAGAAAAGAACGACATCTCATCGAGAAGTGAGGAGGTTTGGAGGATTTTTAGGTCATGGCTAGGAAAATTTCTTTTTGAAGAATCCGGCACGCATGTCATAAGATATGTGCTGCCAAAGAAGGTAAAAACAAATGGCACTACTGGAAAGGGAAATTAATCGATTTCAAATGAAACGAATTACAGATGTTTGGAAAATTCCTGTAAATAAACTTCCGAAGCGTGCGGCTGAATTGTGGGGCCATATTCGACCAGAACACAAAGAAACTGTCCAGGAGCAGGAGGAAGTAAAACTTCCCCGCACAGCCAAGAAACAAAAAACCCATAAAATCAAAGGTCAGGGGCAGCCCCCCGACGCCCAGTAGCTGGACCTGTTTTCCATTCATTGAGTTCCCAATAAATGCGGCTCATGGCGCTGGATTAGTTTCCAGCGCGAGTTGCATTTTTCTCTTGACAATGCCTGCACGCTCATGCATAATGGTCAGTATGAAAATACTATCAGATGAGAAGCGTGCCCACGTGATAGCTTGCATATGCGAAGGGAATTCCATTCGGTCCACGGTGAGGATTACCGGAGTGGCCAAGAACACAGTCGCAAAATTATTAGTGGCGCTCGGTAATGCCTGCATCCAGTACCAAGACCGCGTGTTCCGCAATCTCAAATGCAAGCGCGTTCAATGTGACGAAATCTGGTCCTTCGTCTATGCGAAGCAAAAGAACGTACCCACTGAAATGAACGGCAACTTTGGAGTGGAAGACGTTTGGACGTGGGTTGCCATTGATGCCGATACAAAACTTATTCCGTCATTCATGGTGGGGAACCGCGACGGAAAGACCGCAAGAATCTTCATTGAGGACTTAGCCTCACGCTTGGCAAATCGCGTCCAACTTACTACGGACGGTCTGAAGGCTTACCTCAATGCCGTTGAGGACGCTTTCGGCTCTGAGATCGACTACGCCATGCTGAACAAGATTTACGCTGCCAGCCAAGAGGAAACCAGATATAGTCCGGCGCAATGTATTGGTTGCGAGACAAAGCGAATCCAAGGAAATCCAGACCCCATCCATATCTCAACCAGCTATTCCGAGCGACAAAATCTCAGCATGAGAATGATGATTAGGCGATTTACTCGACTTACGAATGCATTTTCTAAGAAGGTTGAAAACCATTTAGCGGCAGTTTCCGTCTACTTCATGTACTACAATTTTGCTCGGATTCACAGCACGCTGCGTGTCACACCAGCGATGGAAGCGGGAATTTCAAAGCATGTGTGGGAGATTTCAGAAATTCTTGGACTACTTCCAGAGCCAAAGGCTTCACTGAGAGGACCGTACAAGAAAAGAAATTCAGACTGACCCACTACCAAGACCCGGCGCCCGTTGACAATATCGGTCCTCCGCGTAGCGGCACGCAACCTCCTGATTTCGTCAGTCGTGTGCCAACTGGGAAGACCTGGCCCGCTCAGAGCTGAAATCCAGTGCCCGTTAAACTCGTGCCAAGCGCCATCATCGGCGGCAAGACCGGTAAGGACGATGACCCGTGAGGTTGGGTCCATTCCACCGCCATCGAAATACCATGTGGTGGGCATGCTTAAGACCCTCGCTCCCCATGCGTGTTTTCACATCGGACCCAATTATGGGTGTCTGCTGCCAGTCGCGCTTACCTCGCGGGCCGTTGGTCAGTATAGCAGTTAGTGCGGTCAGTGCCGTCCTCACCGTGGGCATTTCTCATGACCGATGCCGCGCTCGTTTACCAGCATCGCCACGCGGTGGCTTGCCACCTGCCCGGCGAGCAGGACGAAAACATGCACCTGGTTCAGCGGCTTCATCACGCTTGCGGGTTCGGGTAATTTGGTCGCGCGCAGCGCCTTACGAACTGCCTCGCTTGCGCCCGTGGCTTTGAGGTTTTGGAGAAATTTCTCGACCGGCACAAAATCAATCCCGCGCGGTTCGATCAGCTTCGCGCCCGACTCGTCCCTGAGTTCGTCCCGCACCAGAAAACTTCAACCTCGTATTTCCCAAAAACTTTATCCGCCGTCAGGATGGTCATGGCTTCCGCTTGGGCCTGTGCGATCAGGAGCCGGTCAAAGGGGTCTTTATGGTGCGGGGGAAGGGCCGCGACGCTCAACGCGTGGTAATGAGTAATCGGCAAGGGCTGGATCCCTTGGGCGGCCAGGGCCTTGGGAACCAGTCGGGAGGGCGGCTCCGGCAATGGCAGTTTTCCCAGCGCGGATTTGATGCTGATTTCCCAGCAGCTTACAGCCGACAAATACAAATCTTCAGTTCCCTCAGCAATCAACTCGCGCGCCTTCTGGTTCATGCGTTCTGTTTCGACCAGACTCCATAGCCATACGCCTGTATCCAGAAGATATTTCACGCCGGCCTTCGCCTCCGATTCTTCTTCCCTATCCTGTTCGGGCGTTTAGGTTCTTCTCCCTCGAACAAGGCCAGGACGTCCTTGGAGAGGGGAGCGTCAAAGTCCTCGGGGACCTTGAACTGACCACGATACATGCCCATAGGCCGAGGGATTCGCCGGCGCTTAACCCCTACCAAGCGGGCCACTGGGACGCCAGCCCGCGCAATCGTGACCTCTTCGCCTACCGCCACACGATTGAGTAGCCGGGAGAGGTGCGTTTTCGCCTCATGAATGTTGACTTGCATAAATCCCAATATAGACTAAGGGCTGGACTAAGTCAATACCGGGCTGCCTCGGTCTGGCTTTTACATTCCTTCGCTTATGATTAGCCTGCCTTTTGTTGATCTCAGCCTGCTGCTTACTGCCTTGTGATCTCACCGTACATCTCTGGCCTTCTTGCGGCCATGCGGTCGAATTCCCACTCACCGGCCACACGGACCACGCGATTGTCGTCCGCGGCGGCCA
>DASYXZ010000016.1:0-16884 GCA_035934315.1 Terriglobia bacterium
CCTCTGAAATCGCATACATTCAATAATGCGAAATATACACGACCCTTGTGGTCACGTTCATCTGGACCACGGTTTTATCAGGAGTTGTTATGATCCTGGGTGTACCCAAGGAAAGTTTTCCCGGAGAAAAGCGAGTGGCGCTGGTGCCCGCCTCCATTCCCAATCTGGCCAAGGCGGGGTTCGAGGTCATCATTGAATCCGGAGCCGGCATTGGGGCCGGTTATCCGGACGCTGACTACATCGCCAAAGGCGCAAAGACAGTTGCCGATCGCGCCGAAGTTTTCAAGAACGCGGGCGTCATCGTCCAGGTGCTATCCACCGGTTCGAACGATAAGACGGGCAAGGCCGACCTACCGCTTCTCCGTTCAGACCAGACTCTGATCGGGTTTCTTCGACCCCTCGGGTCGCTGGAAACTCTTCAAGCGATCGCAGCCACCGGCGTAACTGCGTTTTCCGTGGAGCTGGTGCCCAGGATCACGCGCGCCCAGAACATGGATGTCCTTTCTTCCATGGGGACGATCTGCGGCTACAAGGCGGTGTTGCTCGCGGCCGACACTTTGCCCCGGATATTTCCCATGCTCACCACGGCGGCCGGAACGATAACTCCGGCGCGAGTATTCGTGATCGGCGCGGGTGTGGCAGGGCTGCAAGCCATCGCCACAGCACGAAGGCTGGGCGCGGTCGCCAGTGCTTACGATCTTCGTCCTGCGGTCAAAGAGCAAGTGCATAGCCTGGGCGGCCGTTTTATTGAACTACCTTTGGAAACCAAAGATGCCGAGGACGCGCGCGGGTATGCGCGGGCGCAGGATGATACGTTTTACGCGCGCCAGCGTGAGCTGTTGGGGCGGGTGGTGGCGGAAAACGATGTGGTCATATCAGCGGCGGTCGTTCCCGGCCGAAAGCCGCCCGTTCTCGTAACCCGTGAGATGGTCATGAAAATGGCGCCCGGTTCGGTGATCGTGGACCTGGCGGCCGAACAGGGTGGAAATTGCGAATTGACGCGCTCCGGTGAAGTGATCGTCGAGCACGGCGTCACTGTGATCGGAACCATCAATCTGGCGAGCAAGGTCCCCTACCATGCCAGCCAGATGTATGCGCGAAATATCTCGGCTTTTCTGCTACATTTGTACAAGGACGGGAAATTGCAGCTCAACCAGGATGATGCGATCTCCAGTCAAACGCTCGTGACCCACCACGGTGAGGTCGTCAACAAGCTGGTTCGGGAATTTTTCAAGCTACCCAACTCCTCGTAGGACCGGGGCTTGCCCCAGTCTCACCCGTCGTCGAGTGGGAAGGGCGAACCCGGAGGCTGGAGCGGGCCGCTAACCTACAAAACGATAAAACCTTTTACAGTCAGGCATGCCATTGATTTAATCAGGAGGTTTCGATGACGTCTGAAATTATCACCGGCCTTTACATATTTCTCCTGGCCGGTTTCGTCGGGTTTGAGGTGATCCGCCGCGTCTCCCCGCTGCTTCACACCCCGCTGATGTCGCTCACCAACGCGCTGGACGCCATTGCGGTGGTCGGCGCCATCGTGATCGCGGGCGAGCACAAGAGCACGCTGTCCACCGTGCTGGGGTCGCTGGCGGTGGCCGCGTCCATGAGCAACGTGGTGGGTGGATTCCTGATCACCGACCGCATGTTAAAAATGTTTAAAACCAGCAAGACCAAAAAATCATGAGCAGCTCTTTGGTCACTGAACAGATCATCCAAATCACCTACCTCGTGGCGTCGGTCCTCTTCATTCTTTCGCTCAAGTGGTTGAGCTCGCCCGCCACCGCCCGGCGCGGCGTGCGAGCAGGGGAATTGGGCATGGCATTGGCCATCGGGGGCACGCTGCTCTATCACGGCATCATCGATTACCGGTGGGTGGTGATCGCCCTGGTGGTGGGCGCTATCGTCGGAATTCCGCTCGGGCTCGTTCCCATGACCGCCGTCCCGCAGCGGACCGCTCTCAGCCACGCTTTTGGCGCGTTTTCCGTAACCCTCGTAGGGGCGGCGGAGTTCTACCTGCGCGCGCCGAATATTTCCCGCTTCATGATGTCGGTTCTTTCCATGGAAGTCATTCTCGGCTCGCTGACCTTCACCGGAAGTTTGATGGCGGCGGGAAAGCTGCAGGAATATCTGCCCCAGCGGCCCATTACTTTTAAGGGACAGAACATCGTCAATCTTTCCATCCTGGCGATGGCGGTGGGCCTTGCCGGTTACCTCGTCTTACACCCCGAACAGACGAGCCTCTTCCCTCTCCTCATCCTGTTGCCCCTCATTTTCGGCGTGATGATGATTGTGCCCATTGGTGGCGCGGACATGCCCACGGTGATATCGCTTCTCAACTCATACGCCGGCCTTTCAGCCGCGGCCATGGGCTTCGCGCTCAACAGCAAGCTCTTGATTATTGCCGGCGCGCTCGACGGTTCCTCAGGATTTATCCTGTCAGTGATCATGTCCAAGGCCATGAACCGTTCCTTCACCAACGTGCTTTTTGGAGCGTTTGGGCAGGTCCAAACCGCGGCCGTTGCGGAACACGAAACCCGCAACGTGAGGACGGCAACTGCCGAAGAGGCCGCCGGAATTTTGGGCGCGGCGAACTCCGTGGTGATCGTTCCCGGCTACGGCCTGGCCGTGGCGCAGGCACAGCACAAAGTCCGGGAACTTTACGAAGTCCTCACCAAACGCGGGGTGGCGGTGAAGTTTGGCATTCATCCTGTCGCGGGCAGGATGCCCGGGCACATGAACGTGCTGCTGGCGGAAGCAGATATTCCCTACGATAAGCTGCTGGATATGGACGCCATCAATCCCGAGTTTCCCGAAACCGATGTCGTTCTGGTGATCGGCGCCAACGACGTCACCAATCCCGCCGCGCGCAATGACCAGGGCAGCCCTATATATGGGATGCCTATACTTGATGTTGATAAGGCCCGGACAGTTATGGTTATTAAACGGGGTATGAGCCCCGGTTTCGCGGGCATTGATAATCCGCTCTATTATCTCGACAAGACGCTGATGCTATTCGGCGACGCCCGCGGATTTGTGGGGGATATCGTCAAGGAGCTGGGCAGCGCGAGTGGACGCGGCTAGATTGGCTGGCCGGAATCTCAGGCCTCCGTGGGCGAGCGATTCTAAGACGTAATTTAACTTCGTGCATTTGTATTAGATTGCCTCCCTTCGGCTTGCCCATACCGCGACTCCAATCATTTAGTCAAGCGACACCCAAACCGATTTCACTTGTGTATAGGATTCGATGGCGTGCGGCCCCATCTCGCGGCCAAATCCACTTTGCTTGTATCCGCCAAAGGGTGAGCCGGAGTCAAAACAATTGTAAGCGTTTATCCACACTGATCCTGCCTTGATTTCGCGCGCCAGCCGATGCGCCACGCCAATGTCTCGCGTCCAAACAGCTGACACCAGACCGTAGATTGTGGAGTTGGCGATTTCCGCCGCCTCTGGAGCGTCGCGGAATTTGATTGCTGAAAGAACAGGACCAAAGATTTCTTCCTGCGCGATCTTCATCTGGGGTTTGACGTCGGCGAAAATAGTTGGCTTCACGAAAAAGCCTTTTGCTTTTTCGCCTTCCGTGTCGCGTCCCCCTCCGCAAGCTACATGCGCGCCTTCATCCTTGCCGCTCTGGATGTAGCCAAGGACGCGGTCAAGCTGGGCTTGGCTGATTTGCGCGCCCATTTCGGTTTTTGGGTCCAGCGGATTGCCCACCCTCATCTTGCCCGCGCGGTCTGCGAGTTTGGCAACGAATTCATCATAAATTTTCTCATGCACCAGCAGTCGAGAACCGGCGCTGCATACCTCACCTTTGTTGGCGTAAATTCCCCAGAAAGCTGCTTTCATAGCGCGGTCCAAATCGGCGTCCGGAAAAATAATATTGGGAGACTTGCCGCCAAGCTCGAGTGACAGGCGCTTCAGGTTCGACTCGCCGGACGCCTTCATCAGCGCGCGTCCCGTGCGCGTGCTGCCGGTGAAGGCAATCTTATCCACATCCATGTGCCGGGCGAGAGCCTCTCCGGCCGTCGGTCCATAGCCGGTGACAACGTTCACCACGCCGGGCGGCACGCCCGCCTCCAGGCAATACTCCGCCAGTTTAAGCGTGGTCAGCGGCGTCATTTCCGATGGCTTGATCACCATCGAGCATCCGGTGGCAAGCGCCGGCGCCACTTTCCATGCCGCGAGCATCATCGGGTAATTCCACGCCGTGACCATTCCCACCACGCCCACCGGTTCGCGCAGCGTGTAGTTCAAGAAGTTTCCGTCCACCGGAATCGTTTCGCCGTAAATTTTGCGAGTCCATCCGGCGTAATAATAAAAAATGTCATAAGACGCGGGGATGTCGGCGCGAACGGATTCGCGATAAGTCTTGCCGTTGTTCAACGTCTCCAGCATCCCCAGTTCTTCTTTGTTTTTTTCAATCAACTCGCCGACGCGCCAGATTATTTTTTCGCGCTTGGAAGCATTCATGCCGCGCCACGCACGATCCTCAAAAGTACGGCGGGCGGCGCGCACGGCGCGATCCACGTCTTCCGAGCCGGCGTCGGGCACCGTCGTCACTTGTTCGCCGGTGGCGGGATTCATCACCGGAATAGTCTTGCCCGAAGCCGCATCCTCACTTTTTCCGTCAATGAAAAGTTTTTGCGGCTTGATTACAGCAGGTGCTGGGTTGACATCCATACTATTCACCTTTGATCTTCCCGTGAGAATCCCAACCAGGTATGGCTCCCGCCCGAATCTTGAATCGCACTGCGCGGCGCTTACACCGGCCGTTCGTGTGGAGTCTCAGAGGGCGCATTGTACTTTTCACCCATGACCCCGTCAAGGTCGCCAAAATACGTTAAAATTAGGTTGCATGCGATATCTGGTAAGAGCGCGAGTGAAACCGGGCTGCGAAGGCGCGCTGCTGAAAGCAATTGAGGACGGAACGCTGGGCAAAGGGTCAGTTGCAGAGGGCGAGTACCTGCGAAACATCGCCGCGGCCCGGCTTTGCCAGGATGAAACGGCCCGCTGGGTGGAAGTCTGTTATTGCCCGACGCCTCTAGAAGAAGAGCGGCCTTATTGGGAACAGTATTTTGAGCTGACGAAAGTACAGGACGCTCACGATCGCCGGCGTTGCCGCGATCAGACCGGCGATAAACCATGGGCTTGCGGTGATTGCGATTGCACCGAACGTCTGGAACAGAAACTTGAAACGATGGGGAAACCGTTTCTCGAATCATTGCGGGGCGAGTTAATCAATTTTCAGGCCCGGCGGCAATCACCGGTCCCAGCATCGTCCGCGCTTCGTTAAAATGGCGTGCAGCAGAGGTATTAACCTTTTAGGGAACCCGCTTGGTTTTATTGCCCCGGCCTTTTAGAACTTTATAGCGTAGTTTTCCCAGTTGCACATTTAGGAAATTACCGCGATCCAGAAAAGTCAGCACCGGGGGCTGCCGCATTCCCATCTTCTTTAATGCTCCTGCCAGGCGCGCATCCTGTTTGGTAAGCTTCAGCCCGGTGATGAGCGTATCGATCGCGTCTTCCTTTTTACCGGCCAATCGATAAACCTCGGCCAAGTTCAAGTAGAGTTCCGGCTGGGTGCGTTGCTTGCGCACCGCTTCGTCACAAAGATCTTCCGCCTCGATAAAATTACCGTCAACCATCGCGATCACCAGTCCCAGATATGAGAGAAAAAAGGGATTGGTCTTGTCTAAATCAACCGCGTTTTTGAGGTGAACCAACGCTTGCCGTGGAAAATTATTCCCAAGTGCGTCCATTCCATCTTTAAATTCTTTCATCGCTTGCACGCTGCTCAATGTCGCCTCCCGTCCCGGGATCTTTCCACGGGCCTTCTCACGGCTGGGCCGCAATAATAAAAACGGACTGAGCCCTTCTAAGAATGCATCTTGAACTCTGTGGGATGCGTTTGTCAATCTCGCACGCGTGCTATGATATAAGGCGTTGGTCGAGAGCCCGGACACCCCATGAGCGCCGCCCCCATTATAGAGCCCAAAGTTAAAGCCGAAAAGTCAGAGCGGATTTGGAAACTCCTGCCGCATATTTGGTTGCTCATCAGGCCGCGCCGCTGGATTCTTGCCCTCGGGTTCGTTTTGATGGCGATCAACCGGGTTGCCGGCCTTGTCTTGCCTGCTTCAACCAAATACCTTATCGACGACATTATCGGCAAGCGGCAAATTCAATTTCTGCTTCCTCTCGTTGGGGCCATCGTCGTGGCCACGGCAATCCAGGGGGTGACGTCATTTGCCCTGACCCAATTGCTTTCCAAAGCCGCGCAACGGATGATTGCCGACCTTCGCCGCCAGGTTCAGGCACACGTTGGCCGATTACCCATCGCCTTTTACGACGCAAATAAATCCGGAGCACTCGTATCGCGCATCATGAGTGATGTGGAAGGAGTGCGCAACCTGGTGGGCACAGGTCTGGTGGAATTTGCCGGAGGGTTATTGACTGCAGTTTTGGCTTTCGTCATTCTCATGAAGATCAGCGCCTTCATGACTTTGTTGGCTTTCACGATTTTGGGCATTTTTGCCTTTGCCCTGCAAAAAGCATTCAAAACTATTCGTCCCATTTTTCGCGCCCGGGGCAAAATCACCGCTGAAGTGACGGGCAGACTCACAGAATCGCTGGGCGGCGTTCGCGTAATCAAGGGCTACCACGCGGAAGACCGGGAGGAAAAAGTTTTTGCGGGCGGTGTGGAGCGGCTCCTGCAAAATGTGCTGAAGACGTTGACGGCCATGTCCGTCATGAGCCTTTCCTCCACAACTCTGCTGGGCCTGGTCAGCGCGCTCATCATGTACCTGGGCGCGCGCCAGATTCTGGCGGGCACGATGACTTTGGGCACTTTCCTTACCTACACGGTGTTCCTCGCCATGCTCGTGGCGCCCATTTTTCAAGTTGTCCAGATTGGGACCCAACTCACTGAAGCTATCGCCGGGCTTGAACGCACGCGGGAAATTCTTGGGGAACATCCGGAAGATGAAGACCCGAAAAGGTCGAACACTTTAAATGAAATTAACGGAGATGTTGTCTTCGAAAACGTGGACTTTGCCTATGATACGGGCAAGATTGTTCTTCATGAAATCAGTTTTCACTCGGAGCCGGGAACGGTCACTGCATTGGTGGGACCCTCCGGCGCGGGCAAATCGACGATTATCGGCCTGATCGCGTCGTTTTATGTGCCCAGCACGGGCTCGATTCTTGTGGATGGCGTGGACCTGGCAACCGTTCGCCTTGATTCTTATCGGACCAAGCTTGGAATCGTCCTCCAGGAAACTTTTCTCTTCGATGGAACGATTCGCGAAAACGTGGCGTTCTCGCGTCCCGATGCGACTGACGATGAAGTCCTGGCCGCCTGCCGGATCGCGCGCGTGGACGAATTCGCCGGGGGATTTGAAAAGAAGTATGACACCGTGGTGGGAGAGCGCGGAGTCAGATTGTCCGGCGGCCAGAAACAACGAGTCTCCATCGCCCGGGCCATTCTGGCCAACCCCAGAATCCTGATTCTGGATGAGGCCACTTCCAGCCTCGACTCTGAATCTGAAGCGATGATCCAGGAGGGCCTCGCCTTCCTCATGCAGGGCCGCACAACTTTTGTCATCGCGCATCGCTTGTCCACAATTCGAAGGGCAGATCAGATTTTAGTGATGGAGGCGGGGCGAATCGTCGAGCGCGGAACGCACCAATCACTCTACGCGGCGAACGGCAGATATTTCGACTTGTATACCAGGCAGCACGGAATCGAGTCCAATCTTTTCCTTGCCCCGGGTGAAGGTGATTCAGTGGAGACAGCCGATCGGGAAACCGCCAACGGCGAAAACAAAAACAGTTCCATGCCTGACCCCGTCCGATTATTGCGCGGCCAAGACCGCTAACCTTTGTAAGGAAAGGGCTGAAGAAACTTGGGATTTGGTGCGGAGTGGCGGCGGAGATTAGGATGGCTGGAGGGCCAACCCTTTCTTTAGGTCGGCATAGAGCAGGCGGTGAAACAAATGTTCACCGGCTTCACGGCGTACCGAAAGCCGCCCCGTCCCGTAGGCACGCGATTGCAGGCCACGCTGGACCGATTCGCAAATGGCCACATCTTCGTCCTGAATTCTTTCCCCCACATCGATGCTCTGCCGGTTGCGAAGCTCGCTCGACGGGTCGATATCGCGAAAATAAAAATCGAAGATGACCGCCGTGCGGTCGACGCCCAGCGGCAGGACCAAATTGGTATCCATCACACCTTCGTATAAATTCAACATGAAATTCGGGTATTGCCAGAAATAATAGGCACGCCCCTGCCTTACCGCGGCGGCCACCTTGTCTCCGCCGGAGGTGCGGATGGGACTGGATTGCAGACAGAACCGGTCCTGGTTCTCAATCGTATAATCCACGTATTCAAGAACGCTGTTCAAACTTTTGTGCAGGTGCGGGACGTGATAGCCGCCGTCAAGATAATTGTCCACGTAAACTTTCCAGTTACAGTTCAAGCTGTAGGTTCTCCGCTCGACAAAGTGAAGCTGCGAAAGATTAAGCGGTTGGACGCGCGCCACAAGGCTCCCCAAAAAATCGTTGAGAGGGCGCGCCGCCGCATCAAGATTCACCAGCACAAATTGTTCCCACGTCTCAACCCGAACAGGAACAAGGCCGTTCGTCTTCCTTTCAAACTGGCAAACCCCATCAAATTCAGGAACACCCTTCAGGGCGCCATCCAATCCATACGTCCAGCCATGATAGGGGCAGCGAAGGACGCCTGCATTTCCCGCCGGCTCAGTGGCCACCGCTGCGGCATGATGCCGGCAGACGTTAAAGAATGCGCGTAGCACCCCGTCCTCTCCACGCACCGCCACGATGGGTTCGCCGGCAACCGTGGCTGTGATGTAGTCTCCCGTAGCTTGCAATTGGCCGGCGCGTCCGATCACCTGCCAGGTCTGGCTGAAGACGGTTCGCCGCTCGAGTTCCGCTACTCGAGGATCGATATACCACGGGGCAGGAATGGTATGCGCTTCTTCAAGCGGCGATGCGTGATGATAAGATCCTATAATCTCTTCGAGAGACTCTTCCCGCATGAGGTTCACCAAGTCCCACAATTAGATTGGCGCAGAAATAATTGCTGACAAATCCTGCACCGGCGGAGATTGGATGTTTTTCTTCGGTTTTTCAGCGATGCCCGGCGGGCACACATCACATTACTGGGCCGGCGCTTGAGCGGTTGGAGGGGTTGCTTCCGCTGTTGTGGTGCGATTAACCGTAAAAGTAAGCACCGTGCCCGGCCCGAGAACAATGTGCTTCTCATGTTTCAAAAGACTATAAATGAGCGCGGTGCCTACTCCAATCCCCGCGCCATAGCCGATGTCAGTTCCAAGCCCTGGTCCGCTGGAAGGGTAACAATTTCCGTAATAGTCACAGCCCCCTCTGGTGGCAACGCCGACGCTTGCGCCGCCTAATGCGCCCATACCTCCGGCCATCGCCGCACTCTTAAGAACATCTTTTTTGTTTTTGCCACATCCATTGATCGTACCTTCTTCGTCGGCCTTCCCCTTGGCGCCCAGAGCAGTCTTGCCGCAAACGCCGCCCTGACTGTCTTCCAGAGTGCTGGAGAGCGGATAGTCCACACCCTCATCCGTGGTGACACTGTCAATCATAATGCGAAGTTGCGCAGTGCCGCGAATGCGACCGGACTGCTTTACAAAAGATACATGCCCTTTCACCGCGCTGTACTGCGGAATCACATCTTTACCATCCACCGTGATGGGCTCCATGACCACACCGGTAAACTTGTCGCCAGTTTTGTTCGTCTTATCGCTGAGGAGAGTATCCAGACGGACTCGAAGAGTGCTCCCGGCAGGAACAGGCAGCGGCTTGTCCGCGGCCGGCATGGGAATTCCCAAGAGGGCCACAGAAGCAGCCAGGATAAAAGTACGTGCCATCAATCGAGCCATGTTTTTGTACTCCTTATAATGGGCCCCGGCCGCATTGGTCTCGGCGCTCTCCCTTACCTGGACCTTCATTATAGCAGTCTACATCTTGGATGCGTTCCCAACAACCTGCGTTGCCGACCAATCTCATGGCCAATCCTGTTGCGCTTCGGGCGGAGGAAAAGCAGGAATGGGAAACTGGAAATTGGAAAATAGAAAGTGGAAATCAGAAAACGCAATTTAGTAGCATCGCTTCCAATTTCAAATTTCCAGATTCCAGTTTCTAATTTCCAATTTCATGTTTTACGCGACTTTACGCGCTCACCGGATAGTGCCAGGGCTCGCGATATTTCCTGCGAAGCAGCTTATTGGCTTCCGGGTCTCCCACGATCATCTCTTTTTCACCATCCCACTGGACGCTGCGGCCAAGCTTTAATGACAACATGCCGAGCAATGCCATGTTGGTGGAGCGATGACCACTCTCGATGTCGTTCACGGGGCGCCGGCCGGTCTTGATGCTCTGCAGGAAGTCCGCCCAAAGCTCCTGGATATTCTGTTGGTCCGGTTCGTGCAATTGCGCTGCCTGATGAATAGTTGGTTTCTTGGTGTCCCAGGGATAAAAAGTCCAGCCATCCAGCCAGCCCATGTGGAAGGTGCCTTCCGTGCCATAGAAGTAACAGCCGATGTTCGTCTTTTCCGCCTCGTTGCCCGCGTACAAACGATGTTCCCAAACGGCGGTGAAGGATTCGAATTCAAAGCTGGCCACCTGGGTGTCCGGCGCGTCCGTGTTGTCCCTGAGGATGTGTCGGCCACCAGTTGAAAAAACTTTCCTCGGATATTTTTCTTCCGTCCACCAAAGTATTTGGTCCAACCAATGAACGCCCCAGTCGCCCAACTGGCCGTTGGCGTAATCCAGGAACATCCGGAAACCTTTTGGATGAATTCTCTTGTTGAAAGGCCGAAGCGGTCCGGGGCCGCACCACATGTTCCAGTCAAGGCCGGCAGGCACCGGCGAATCGGGCGTCACTTCACCCGGTCCTCCGGCGTAATGGACGAACGCACGGACCATTCCAATCTTGCCCGCCTTGCCCGATTTCAGGAAGGCCATTCCTGAAATATTGTGCGGTGAAACACGGCGATGCAATCCCACTTGAACCACGCGGTCGTTGTCACGCGCCGCGCGCACCATGGCCCGCCCTTCCAGGATCGTGTGGCTGATGGGTTTTTCAACATAAACATGAGCACCCGCCTTCACCGCGGCCATCATGATGAGCGGATGCCAATGGTCCGGCGTGGCCACAATGGCGATGTCAGGTTTTTGTTTTTCCAATAGTTCGCGAAAGTCTTTGTATCGCGCCGGTTTGTCGCCGGAAAGTCTCTCCACATTTTCTGCCGCCGGGTTCAACTGGTTTTCATCCACGTCGGCCATGGCCACCACTTTACATTCGCCGGCTTCCATTGCGGTGTGCAGGATATTCATGCCCCACCAGCCGGTTCCGATTAGGGCGACGCGGTAGGGCGGCGCAGGCTCTGCAAGGATGTAGGGAAAGCCGCGCAGTGCCAGGCCGGCGGCCGCCGAAGTTTTTATAAAATTTCTTCGATTCATTTTTGTAAGCTCCTTCAACACTCAAAGTGGGAGGATTGTACCGCTGAATGAGACTGAATCTTCTTCTTATTTCGCGCTTGCACCAGGCCCTTCAAAGAGTTTAGCGCTCGGGCAATTCCACGGCGCGCCCAGTTTGTAGTGACTCTTTCGCCGCATCGAGAATTCCAGCCACTTCCACATTCAGTCTGGCGGAAACCGGATCTTCAATGGGTTGATCGTGGCGAATGTGATACACGAAGTAAGCAATGGCGCTGCTCGTTTCGTGGAAGACGAATGGCAAATCGATCGACCGACCCTCAGGATGACCGATAGTCATCGGCATTCGCGCCGCTTGGAAATACAATGCGTCTGGGGTGGCGGAAAAACTTCCCTTGGGGCCAAACGTTTGCACCTGCCCCTCGGCGTAAGGCCAATCCCATGAAGCCTGGATGGTGGCCGTGGCATTGGCGTATTTGAGTAGGATCACCGCATCATCACCCGCCTCGTTCGATTGCCCGGTCTTGGGCGGGAGTGAATATGCAAAGACGCTTGACGGCCGGCCCTTCAACCAGAGGGCCCACTCCGCGCCGTATGACCCAAAATCCATAAGCGCGCCGTCGTCATTGTTTTGATGGCGATCGTCGAGCCCATCGGCAGCATTTTTCGACGCACCGATTGCCCCCGGCCCTTCGCGGCCATACTGTACCATTATTTTTTGCACGGGGCCGATGGCGCCACCCAGAATGCGGGCATGCAATTCCTGGCTGGGAGCTACCCAGGTGTTCCAGTAGTTGACCATCAGTTTGATTTTCGCCGCGCCCGCCAGGTTCTCCATTTCCCGCGCTTCGGCGGCGCTCGAGGCCATGGGCGCTTCGGTTAAGAAATGGATGTGGCGCTTGGCACACTCCCTCAGAATTTCCAGGTGCCGGCTCGTCGCTGTGGATACGATCACCGCGTCGGGTTTAATTTCGTCCAGCATTCTGATGTAATCGGAATAAAACTTCACGGTGGAGGGCACTTGCGCCTTGGCGAGCGCCACTCGCACCGGATGCGCGTCAGCAATGGCTTCCAGCTCCGCCGCAGGTTCCTTCGCAATGTCTTTGAACGTGTCCCGCAAGTGATCCTTTTTAAGCCCGATCAAGGCGATGCGAATTGCGGGTTTGCCCCTTTCAGAAGCGACGGCTTGAAAAAACAACGACGATTCATAAAGGATATCCGGCCGCGCCGGACCCGCCTTCCAGGTCCTCATGATCTGTGTGTCTGACCAATCCCAAACACGTCCCGGAGCCGACTCCACGGGGACCGGCGTGGAATCCCATTGCCCATCAGGATAATAGTATGCGCCTATGATCTGGATCCAGAAGGCTGGAGCGATGGTTAAGATAAAAGCCCCCTTGACGAAATGAGAAGAACAAATGCGCGGCCAAATAGGAACGAGAAAAAAAGTGAAAAAGGGGAGGAGGTCGGTCATATATCGGGGGCCGAAACACGCGCCGCCCCACCACGTGCCCAGGCGCGCGTGGACCAGGTAGACAGCAAATAGGGCGGGCAGAAGATATCGCCCCCAACCGAACAAATTATCTTTCCACACTCGCGCCGCGCCCCACAGGGCCAGCAAGGTCCAGGGCGTGTAGATAAAAAGTCCTCGATTGGGACTGACGAGCAAGCCCGCCAGCCCGTCCCACCATGGGATATGAATGGGGTTGGGCGGCCCGCCTGGAATATTCACCGGGGTCAACGGGTTGGGGTACGCCCCCAATACTCTGCCGAAAAAATAAAAGTTGAAAGCGATGACGGCAGTGCCAATCAGGAAGAGGGGCACGCACAACAGGAAAAACTTATGGCGATGATTCAAGGCAAAGTAAATAAGAAAAGCCAGGACGACGAGAACATAAAGAGGTTTGCTGGCCGCAGCCAAAGCCAGCGCCAACCCGACCCAGAGGGGGTAAGTCGGCGCAGAATGATCCTTTGAGAGAGCCCATAACAAAAGCGCGAAGCAGAGCTCCGTGAATCCGTGGCGCCATAAAGTCTGACTGGAAATGCTCCAGGTATTGCTTGCCAAAGCGTACACCAGAGTGATGGCGAGGCTGGCCGATGGCGAAAGATATTTTCGCAGGGCAAGGAAAAGCACTCCCGCTGATAGAGCTGCGATGAGCGCAGCGCTCATTTTTTCCATTGCGTCGATGATGGTCGTGAGGACAAATGAGCCCTGGGCAATCCGGGGATTCTGTTGCGAAAGCCACCAGGCAGGAAGCACATAGAGCGGCGTGATAACCAGAGGTTCGATGATGGGATAGACCGAATACCAATGGCCGCGGGCCCTGGTTACATAATAGGCGCCTCGGGCGAATTGCCCCTGCATGTAGGGTTCGACCCAGTCATCCACATATAAATGCCCGTCCAGAAGCAGGCTGAATGGAAGTACGCGGGCGGGAATGCTGTCGCGTGACAGGAGCCAGCGGAAATTTGAATTGTAGACGACGAAAAGAAGGAGGGTCAGAATAAGAAAGGAGCGAGCCCGCGACCAGGATCCGTTGTCTTTTTCGCCCATCGCTCTCAGCCTCACACCCCAGACTTCATTTCTGAATCTCCTGCTCAGGCAGTGCTAAAATTTACTTTCAACCCTGTCGATTGTTTTGCGGAGAATCTTTCACATTGTCCTTCAGGACGCGGAATCTTAACCCTCCACTTTACTCGCGTCAACCTGCCGATCTCCACGAAAACTTCCATGTCTCGATAGCCTGAAATTGTATTGGCAGTTAGGCGGGCGTATAATTTCGCTGAAGCTGAAAGTCATAATAAAATGTGCAGATGTATATTTACGGGTGCGACGTGAATCTTGAAACAAGAGTTTAAAACTTTAACTGAATTTGAGCCATGGAAAACTTATCAAAGCCGTCACGCCCTGACGTAGTTCATCGTTTCGCCCGGGGCGTGCGCGAGAATGTGCGCGATTTTCATTTGGTGCGTGCGTCTTTAATTCCCGTCATCTTGGCCGTGATCGTTTTGGCGATGTGGCGATCCGAGGGCCTTCGAGGCTCCCCCCAACCATCAGCGAATGCGGAGCACGGGGCAGGCTTGCCGGCCGCAAAACTCCAATTCGGCCATCCGCTGGCGGGTTCGATTCATCCAGGAGAAACGCAGAATTTGATGACCTCCGGCCTGACGTCCGGCGCCTACTATTCAGTGGACGTAAGCCTCGACTCCCCTTCCAAGCTAACCCTTCCCAGCGAGCTTGTCCCGCAACAAATTGCATCGCCCATCACGTTTAATGTGGTGAAAGACGAGGTGCTCCCGGTAACGGCGCGCGTGGAAATAAATTTTGACTCACCCGGCAATCCTCCCATTACCAAGAAACTTCACTCCGGCGATCCCGGCAGCTATTTTATTGTCCGCGCCGCCCAACCGGGACCGGCCTGGATTTCTCTCACTGCCCCTGCCGCCAATCCGGCCCCGCCCATCGGCTATCAAGTGGCCATTCGTCCCTTGCAGGTAAGCGCGGAAGGCACGCTCCAAATTGCGCCGAACACGGCTCGCGACTGGCAACACGCCAATCCCATGTCCCTTGGCAAAACAGTTTTCGGGACTTCCGATGACATTGAATATCTCTACAACACGGACGAAGGCAAGGTAGGATGGCAATGGCTCACTTTTGATTACAAAGAATCAAACCCAAAACTTGTTTTCTTCGAGCTTGACCTGCTTGACCGCGATGTACCGTGCACCATGAAGTTATATCGGCAGGAAACAGGCCCCCAGGGCCAACACCTGGTCGAATATAAAAAAGGTATTGACCCGACGGAAATCCGCCACGACGACCAAAGCGACGAGCTGGTCGGATTTAAATTCATCAGCCGCGTTCTCTCGCCGGGGCGCTATTTCCTAAGCATCAAGGCCAACCATCCGCGCTGGAGTTTGCGCACCACCATGTTCGGCGTTCCGCCTTACAGCGATCCGCGCCAGGCGGTGGACGTGGCGATGC
Source organism: Terriglobia bacterium (assembly GCA_035934315.1). Classification (GTDB taxonomy): domain Bacteria; phylum Acidobacteriota; class Terriglobia; order UBA7540; family UBA7540; genus DASYXZ01. The sequence continues at coordinate 15,467 of DASYXZ010000016.1, forward strand.
GCTATATGGTGGATGTCGGGGACTCCTTTTTCTCCAACACGCCGCGCAAGGGCGCGGTGCGCACGCGGGCGGAGAATGTGACCGATGAAACCGAGCGTTGCATCACCTGCCATCCCGCCCATTTCGTCATGCTCAGCACGCTGACGGCGGTACGCAACGGCTACACGGTGCAGAATCCTCCGGAATTCAAATTCTTGATGGACAAACTTTACAACGCCCCGGCGCCGTTCTATGGCTTCCCAGACACCTACTGGTTGCGGTTTGAGCTCGCGCCCACCAATGGCATCAGCCGGCTGGGTGAAATGTTATTGATGTATGAGGACGAGGTGAGCCACCGGCCCACCGCGATTCCCGACCACACGGCAAATTATCCCCGCCTCGTTTACGACGCGCGCCAACTTTTGCCACGGGCGGACACGGTCCATTACATGGAGAAATTCCAGCCCACCAAGACGCGCAATTATGAATTTGACGGCAACCGCCCCATCAGCGATTTTCGGGTGGCCACTGATTCCTGGTACGTGCTCGATCGGTTGGCGCGGCGCGAGCACAACGCGGATTTCGCGCGGTCGGCCGCCCACCTGAAGACGTTGATCCATTCCGCGCCCACCAACGATCTTGAGGATATCGTCGAACAGACCAAAGGCATGGTGATGATGGGCAATCCCGAATTCAAGCCCATCATCCGCGAAAACATTCAGAAGATTCTGGCAAGGCAGCATGACGATGGCGGCTGGGTCACGGCGGAGTATATGTCCAACGATCAGTTTTTTGACGCGGCCGCGCGCGCGCCTTTTGAAAAGAAATCAGACCCCAGCCTGCAGTTCATGACCGGCGAGGTGCTCTACACTTTGAAGCTCGCCGGTTATAACATGCAGGACCGGCGTGTCCAACACGCCATCCACTGGCTGCTTGGCCTGCAACGCGACTTTGGCGGCTGGCTGGATAATAAGGGCGAACTGTTCCTGATGCCGCATCTTGAGACCAAGTGGGCGGTGATGGGCCTGTCGCAAATTTATCCGAGGAGCGGGCCGGCCATAACACCTCCTTCACATCCCCCAGCCGGTGCTGAGGCAAACCACAAGACGTCTGTGCCGCTCGTCCCAACACTCTCCTGGCTGGATCGGGTCTGGTACAACCGGGATGCGGCGGCGGTTCGGCAAATACTCCCGCTGCTCGGTAACGCGGAGCCTTTGATTCGCGAAGCCGCTGCATCTGCGATTGGTCGCATGGCTGTTGATGCGCCCAACACTGAACCTTTTCACATTGCTGTGGGTCCGTTGGTGAAGGTGCTCGGTGACCGCACAAAAATGGTGAGTCGCGCGGCGGCTTGGTCGCTGCGCCAGCTTGGCAACGACGGTGTGGGAATCGACGCAGTGAAGGAGGCTCTTGACAGCCCGGACGATTACACACGGCGA
>DASYXZ010000030.1:0-5865 GCA_035934315.1 Terriglobia bacterium
TGAATCTCCGGTATCAGCACGACCATCGTGGCGAAGCCATCGATATCGCCGGCGTGAAGGATCAGCTGATGTCCGCGATAATCCTGCACGAACCAGCCCAGACCATAGTTGAGCTGCATCGAATCTGGGAAAAATATTTTAGGGATTTCACCGCCTGGCGGAATCACCATCTGGGGAATGTGCATCTCGCGCATATTTTCCGCCGAGATCAGCCGCTTGCCGTCGTACGTGCCATCACCAAGCTGAAAAGTGATCCATTTGGCCATGTCTCGCGCGCTGGAATTGATCGATCCCGCTGGGCCCGCGTTATCAATGTTGTGCCAGGGAATGGTCTTTACCGATCCGTCGGAATTCTGTTCGTGCGGCGTGGCGTAGTCGGGTGATTTCTGCGCGGCGGTGGAGCTGGTGTCCGATTCGGTCATTCCCAACGGCTCGAAAATTCGAGATTGGACGAAATCATCCCAGGTGCTATGCGTCACCTGGCCAACAGCGTAGCCAGCGGCGACATACATCAAATTCTGATATTGAAATTTTGCGCGGAAGCCGGCATTGGGTTCGACGTACGCGAGCCTGCGAATCAATTCTTCGCGGGTAGCCTGCGGATAGACGTACCAGAGCAGATCCGTTCCGGGCACGCCTGTGCGATGGGTCAGCAGATCGCGAATCGTGACGTTTTCATCAGCCAGCGGATCGCGCAGATGGAAAAATGGAATGTACGCATTCACTTTTCCATCCCACTGCATCTTTCCTTCGTCAACCAACATGGCGATGGCGGCCGATGTGAACGCTTTGGTGCAAGAGCCGATATCGAATAGCGTGTCGGGCGTGACAGGCTGCTTGGTGTGGATGTCACGAACACCGAAGCCCTTCATGTAAACAACGGAGCCATCGCGCACAATGGCAACCGATGCACCCGGCACCTTCCAATCTTTCATCGAGGAGTTGATGTATTGATCGAGCGAAGACCAGCCAGCACTGTCCTGCGCCCTCACAGCAGTCGCGGCTGCAAGCAGGACGAAGCCCAACAGAAGTATCTGCCAAACACGGAACAGCTTGTTCATACGGGCTCCTGGCGCGTGCAATTTCCCGGACTGATTCCACTCAGGTGGACAGCGATATCCGGCGAATCGGGCGCAGCCGATTCATACTTGCGCTTTCGACGAAGAGAGAGCTATTTCTTCGCGACGCGAGGTACGGGACGCCAGCCGTTTGGCGTTGACCTGAAAACCAATTCCCGGCCCTAGCGGCACCTGAATCGTTCCCTGGCGGCTCACGGTGACGGGCGGATCGACGATGTCTTCTTCCCAGTAACGGCTGGAGGCCGAGACATCGCCCGGCAGCGTGAATCCAGGAAGCGTCGAGAGAGCAATGTTATGCGCGCGACCGACGCCGGTCTCAAGCATTCCGCCGCACCAAACGGGAACGCCGGCCTGCCGAGCTACGTCGTGAATTTTCCTTGCTTCGGAAAAGCCGCCGACGCGGCCGAGCTTAATATTGATGATCCCGCACGCGCCCAATTCGAGAGCCTGGCGCGCGTCGGCTTCCTTGGTGATGGATTCATCAAGGCAAAGCCGCGTTTTCAATTGTTTTTGCAGATTCGCGTGGTCGACCAGATCGCCGGGAGCAAAGGGCTGTTCGATCATCAAAAGGTTATAACGATCGAGCTCCTTCATCACCGGCATATCGCGCTCAAGCGAATAGGCCGCGTTTGCGTCCACCGAAAGCAGGATCTCGGGATATTTTGAGCGCACCGCTGCCGCCAACTCCACATCCTGGCCCGGCTTGATTTTGATTTTGATCCGCTGATAGCCGCTCGCGAGTTCAGCGCTTACTTTCCCGATCAGCGCGTCGATGCTTGGCTGAATGCCAATCGAGACTCCGCATGCGATTTCGCTTTTTTCTCCTCCGATGTGTTTCCAGAGCGGCTTCCCTTGAAGCCGGGCTTCCAAATCCCAGATCGCCGCCTCGACGGCACCCTTAGCCATTTGATTGCCGCGGATTCTCGCGAAGCACTGATTCACATCGGCGGCACGCTCCACCGGCGAGGAAACGAGCAGCGAAACGATATGTTTGGTGATGATAATCCAGGCTGTATCGATCGTCTCGGCGTTGAAATACGGGTCTTCCATGGCGACGCATTCGCCGTAGCCCTCAGCGCCGTCGCTGTTGGTGACCTTCACAATCAGAACCCGGCGAGCCGTGATGCGGCCGAAGCTGGTTTCAAACGGATGCTTCAGCGGCAATCGCAATTCCCGAAGTTCCAAACACTCCAATTGAAGTTGCGACACGGCAACCTTTCTTCCTGTTCTTGCAATGGCGGTATCGCTCCACTGTGCTACGGCCAAGCGGTGCCGCGCCGCGTCCAACGGGTCTGTAACAGGCCGGAATTACATCCGCAGGCAGATCACCGTTACGTGCTGGCTAAAAATTAAGTTTCAACGCGAGCTGAATGATTCGTGGCGCGACGCTCGTTGCTTGAATGACGCCAAAAGTAGGATCGTTGAACGCTGTGTCGGGATCGGCGAACTGTGTATGGTTGAAAATGTTAAAGAACTCCGCGCGGAATTCCAGATTTCGCGCCCGATCCGATCCGAGGGCGGTGCGCTTAATGAGCGCGAAATCGAAATTTACCTGGTCAGGTCCCCCCACAATCCCAGGCCCAGCGTTGCCGAAAGTTGTGGCCTGAGCACATGTGGACGCTGCCCCGCAAGCGCCCGGAGTAAGAGGGGGCTCTGGATCCCCTACGATGGGCGGAGCAGTGAAACACGCCGTATTGAAGTAATTGCTCAGCCTGCTCTGAACCGAGCCCGAGGTCACCAGTTTGCTGGCTGTGCAGCCCGAAGCGAGCTGCGCCGGGTCGGTGTTCAGCGCGCCAGCGCCGATGCCAAATACGTTATGCGGGTCGGCAAAGGTGAGATCGAGGCGGCGTCCGGATTGGATTGTGGTGACACCCGATACAGCCCATCCAGCCAGGAACCGGCCTCTAAGCGAAACAGTGTCACTCGGCCCCGGAATATCGTAAAGATAGCTGAGGACAAAACGCTGCGGCCGAATGAAACCATCCGGGCCATAGCGCGCGTGCGCATCATTCTGGTTACCGATGAGATTCGCTCCCTGCTGAGTGCCCGTGCTCGAGTTGCTGGCGTCCGTCAAGGATCTCGCCCAAGTGTAAGCGGCAAGAAACTGCAAACCATGGCTCAGCCGTTTGGTTAAACTGACATCGAGGGCGTTGTACCAAGAAGCGCCCGAGGTCTCGATCTGGAAGGCCCCTGGGGCGGAAAATCCCTCGAATGGAACGCGCTGCTGGACATTAGCAACAGTGTTGGTTGTTACTCCGGGGCGGACCGGATCAGCCGCGGAAGTAAGCGCCGCCTGGTTGAATGCACGCTCGACCTCAAGTTTCGTCCCACGTGTACCGTTGTAACCAATTTCCAATGCGAAATCCTTTGCCAATTCGACCTGCAGACTCTGGCTGTACTCCTGGATGATGGACGGCTGGAATGACGGCGAGAACCCTTGCGGAGTTTGCGCGGTCGTGGGCGAGTAGGCCAGAGGCGCAAAATTCGGGAAGGTTGGCACCGGAGCGAAAGGAGTAGCGAAAGTAGAACCAAAAACAGCTGCTGGAACGACTACGCGGAAATCCGAGAACGGAGGAACCGCAATCAGTTGCAGGAACAGTTGCCCGGTGGACCGTTCGAAGTACATCCCGTAGCCGCCGCGCAGTACAAGCCGGTCGGTGCGCGGCAGTTGCCACGAATAACCTACTCGCGGCGCAAATTTGTTCTGGCCGTCTCCGTTGATAGCCGCTGAGTTGGCGGCCCTCGTAACTCCTGGCGGAAGGGCTCCCTGAAAATTCGAGCCTACAACATAGCCCTGCAAGGTACCGCCTGCCGGCGGATTGGGATTCACGAGACTGAGATTAACGTTCGATGACCGGCCAAGCGAGTCGCCGATTACTCCTTGCCGCTCGTAACGCAATCCCAGATTGACTGTGAGGCGGGGAAATACCTGGATATTGTCCTGCGCGTATGCGTCGGCGTTCGTCGCTCTCCAAGCGCGATCCACCAGGCCCTGAAGGTCCGCAGTCAGCAGAGGGGTTCCGGTCAAGAAATCGGCCACGTTAAAGAAGTCGATCAATCCCGCAAATGAGAAATTTTCAAAATTAATTTCCTGGCGGGCGAGACCCCCGCCAAAACGGAATGAGTGACGGCCGTGGACGTAGGCCAGAGAATCCGAGAAGGTGTAGGCGTTTTGAGTGAAAATAAAGCCATCGTTTCCATTGCCGCCGACATTGAAGCCCCCCAGGAAGCCTATTTCCGGCCGGATGTTGTCGTTCGGGGGCGCGGTGATTCCCAAGGCGCCCAGAGTAAGGGGAGCCGCGCCAGTTTGGCCAGGTACTTTCACCGTGGCTTGGACCTGGCTGCTATTTAACACTCCCCGGTTATATCCCAGCACAAACTGATTCACCAAGTTGGGCCTGAACACATAATTGTTGGAAATACTAACGTTACGAAATTGGTTTGCCTCGGAAAATGGGAAACCCGGCACATTGCCGCCGCCGGTACCAGCGCTCGGCCGGAAGTTTCGTTCGTCGTCGTTGTTGGCCCAGAAGAAGCGCTCGGACCATGTGATTCTGTCGGATTGAACGTAATCCGCATTGGCAAGGAACTGGTTCTCGGTGAAGGGGCAGGCCTGGCTCACGCTCGAAGTTCCATTGGCATTTTGCGGCGCGGGAATCAAAAATGAGCCGTCAGGCAGTGTGGCGTTGAGCAATGCGAGCGCCTGCGAGCTGATATTCGAGCCATCGGCAGCGACGGCAGGGCCTAGCAAGCCGGGTGAATTGGCAAAAGCGGCTCCGAGCGTGGCCCGCGAGCGATCGGGAAGCCCGGTGAGTTGCGTTGGAGTGGCAAAAGATCCCAGACAATCAGGGTCTAAACCGTTTCTCTGCCTCGTGCCCTGATACGAGCCAAAAAAGAAGAGCTTGTCCTTTATTACGGGTCCGCCCACGGAGCCACCGAACTGGTTCTGTTTCAGCGAGGCCCGCGGCTTTCCGGCTGCGTTCAAGAAGAAATCATTCGCATTGAAATCGTCGTTGCGCAGAAATTCGAAGGCATCGCCGTGAAAGAGATTACTGCCTCCTTTTGTAATCACATCCACATTGGCGCCGGCGTCTCTTCCGAAGGATGCATCGTACTGCCCCGTTTGCACTTTGAATTCCTGAATGGCGTCCGGATTAGGAACGGGAATGGCCGCACCGGAATCGAGATCCGTCACGCTCACGCCGTTCATCTGAAAGTTGTTGTCGTTCACGACTGCTCCGTGGGACGAAATTCTGGCGTCGCCGACGCCGATTGCGCCCGCATCGTTAACGTCGCTTGAAACGCCCGGCGAGAGGTTCAGGATCTGTGTGTAATTGCGGGTAACCAAGGGCAGGCCTTCTACCATTCTCTCGTCGGTTACGTGTCCTAGCGCCTGATTCTGAGTTTGGAGGAGCTGCGCCTCGGTAGAAACGGTCACATTCTGGGCCACCTCGCCAAGTTCGAGCTTCACGTTCAGCGTGCTGGTTTCCGCGACCGCGATGCTCACTCCGGTGAGGCTGACCGTCTTGAAGCCGTTTTTTGAAACTTCGACTCGATACGCTCCGGGCGCCAAGAACGGCGCGAGATAACTGCCATTCGATTGAGAAACGAAGGTGTGGCTATCGCTGGTGGCCACGTTGACCACATGAACGGTCGCCCCGGGCACCACACCGCCACTCGGGTCGGTGACCGTACCAGTCAACGCGCCCGTCGCCGCGGTCTGCGCCAGCACGCGGTTTGCGCCGATTGGAGAGAGCATCAGCGCGAGCGTGAATAAAACCGCGCC
>DASYXZ010000039.1:0-4999 GCA_035934315.1 Terriglobia bacterium
GATTCCCACCGAACTCGAGCAGGCCGCTCTCTGGTGGGGCCCCGGCGTGGTGCTTTTGCTTTTGTTCGGCTACGGGTTTTTGCGGCTGGCGCATTACTGGATGGAAAAAACCATGGAGTACCGGCGATATCAAATGGAGAGTGCGTTCGGTATTACCCGGCAATATATTGAGCAGTTTCTGAATACCCAGAAATCGCAGGCAGAAGCGCTCTCGCGGCTGGCCGGCAGCGTGGAGCAACGCGACTCGCACGACAGTTTTGAACACCAGGAAATTCTGATCGCGCTGAAGGCGATCAACCGGGACCTTGGCGTGGTGCTGCGAAAAGCTGGGGGACTGACAGTAGTCAGTGGGCAGTAGCAGGAAGAAATGAGTGGAACTGATTCATTGAATCATTGGGCCATCGGGTCATTTAAAAGAAAAAAGTCTTCAAATGGCTCAATGGCTCAATTCTTCGAGGGACATGGGAAACTTTATGAACAACGACATTCGCCACAAAGAAATGATCAGGGGGAAGATTCTTTTTTATCTGGCCCTGGTCTACCCGCACGCCACCAGCATGTCCATGCTTCAAGGCGAGCTCGACATTTTCGGTTATCCCGTGCCCATGGATGACATGAATTTTCACGTTGCCTATCTTGCGGAAAAGGGTTTTGTCGGCGTGCAGACCACCCTGGCGTCGAACCGGCGCCATTCCATGACGCTGGTTACCATCACCGCCAAGGGAATCGATTATTACGACGGTCGCCTGCCGGCGGATGAAGGCGTCTATCTGGAGCCACAATCGTGAAAAGGGATAAGAACGAGGGGAAAAGTACGGGCGGGCGCGAACCGCAATCCGCGGAGGCGTGGCGGGTGGGGGAAATTGCCCCCGAAGTCAAGGCTCAACTCGATGAGCTCATTATCGAGGGAGCGACGCTGGAAGGCGCCACCTCGGCCATCAACGAGGGCTCGAAGTTTAGCGTGGCGCTCAGCGGGGTGGAGCATTACGTCCGGTCGAATATTGACCTGCAGCGCCGGCGGATTCAGTACATCGCCCATACCACCAGCGCCATCACGGAGCATGTGCCCGGCGATGCTGACGCGGTCGAAAAACAGCTCATCAATGCGTTGATCATGGCCGGGCTGCTTAAAATCAATGAAAAAGACGCCTCGCCATTTCTCAATAGCATGATGCTTCGCCGCGCCGAAGTTACCAACCTCCGCTTGCGAAACCGGTTGATGCGCTGGAAGGAGAAGGAAAACCGCATGCTGGAGAAACGTCTGGAGGCGCAGACCCAACTGATGCGCGCGCGGACGGAATTTGTGGAAGGCCAGACGGCGAAGCTCCTGGAATTTGTCCGGAAGCTTGAAAAGAAGAGAAGCATTACGCCGGAAACGTTGCAAAAGATCCAGGAAATCTACGGCCTCATCGCGCAAAACGTGGCGTCGGCAAGCCCGAACATGGGCACGCTGGAAGAACAAAACCCCGGTGATCCAAACTTGCCCCGAGACCCCGGTGTTGAGACACAAGCCTACTATACGAAGCCGGTGGACGACTACGAGGCAGGAAAGGTGTCACACAGGAAAAACCTTAACGAGATCAACGCGGGGGTGGCGCCCGGACAGACCGAACCTGGCGGCCAACCACGCCTGCTGACGGAAGGGGAAGGTGAAGAATGAAGTTGGAACAGGCGCGGGCGGATAACCCCCTCACTCGGTCCCGCTCCGCGGGACCGCCCTCTCCCCCCAGGGGGCGAGGGTTGGGAATTGAAGCGTGAAGTCTGAAGCGTGAATTATGAAGCATGAAGTGATGGTTTCACTTTAAGAACATGGCGAAGACCAAGAGTACGACCACAACACGGGGCAAGAAGGATCGGAAGAAGAACATGCATCTCGAGGCAGTTCTTCAATCTCCAATCATCAATCATCAATCATCAATCTCTTCTCCCGCCCTGCAGCTTCTGCCTTACCAGCGGCGCTGGATAGAAGATAACTCGAAGCTCAAAATCGTGGTGAAGGCGCGGCAAATCGGTTACTCCTTTGCCTCAACGCTGCGCGTGGTGCTCGAGTGCCTGAAAAGAAAAACCACCTGGATTCTGCTATCGAAGGGCGAACGGCAGTCGCGCCTGTTGATGGAAAAGGTGCAGGAACATATACAGTCGTGCGGCATCGTGGCCCGGGCCTGCGAATCCGAGTACTTTGAGGGCGCCTCCATCAAGCAACTGGAAACGCGCTTTCCCAACGGGTCGGTGATCTACGGCCTGCCCGCCAATCCGGACACGGCGCGCGGATATTCCGGCAACGTCACGCTGGACGAGTTCGCCTTCCACGCCGACGCCGGCAAAATCTACTCCGCCCTTTATCCCAGCATCACGCGCGGCTACAGCCTGGAAGTCATCTCAACACCCAACGGACAACAGGGGAAGTTTTATGAATTGGCGAAGCAGGCGGGACTGACGGAAGAGGGAGTCAGGAGTCAGGAGTCAGGAGCCAGAAGGAAGAACACAGAATCCGCAGCGGCTCCGCGTCCCCGGCGTGGGGAAAGGCAGAGATCTGAGGCCGATGGACGCTTTTCTTCTGACTCCTGTCTCCTGACTCCTGACTCCTCCTCTCGATCGTCACTCGTCACTCGTCACTCGTCACTGCCGTCCTGGTCCGCCCATTACTGCGACATTTACGAAGCCGTGCGCCAGGGGTTGAAAATCGATCTGCAGATTCTGCGCGCCGGCTGCGAGGACGATACCGCCTGGCGCCAGGAATTCGGCTGCCAGTTTGTTTCCACGGCGGAAAACTTTTTCTCTCCCGAGCTTCTTGCCGCCTGCCTCAGCGCCGAGGCCAGCCTCGACACCCCAACTCACCTTCTGGCTCGCGAAAGCGATCCGCCATTAAGAGCGGCGGACTCGGCGACCGGCGCATCGGATTGGCGATTGCCGATTGGCGATTGCCGATTGGCGGAGAAGGAGTTTTATCTGGGGATCGATATTGGGCGGCGTCACGACAGGACAGTGTTTTGGGTGGATGAAATGCGCGAAATAGGAGTCAGGAGTAAGGAGTCAGGAGGCAGAAGGCAGAACGTCGCAGGAAGTATTCAGGATTCACCGTTCAAAAGGGAGACATCGGATGCAGGATCGGCCTCTTCCACTGACTCCTGGCTCCTGACTGCTGACTCCTCTTCCCGGATCTCCATCACCCGTCGCGTTCATATCCTGTCCAATGCCCCATTCGATCAACAACTGCAGGTTGCGCGCGAGCTTATGGGATTGCGCGGGGGAAACGGCCGGGCGCTCATCTGCCGGGCGGCCATAGACGCCACCGGGATGGGTGCGCCGCTGGCTGAATCCCTCGCGCAAGAGTTTGGAGCGCGGGTCGAGCCGGTGGTGTTTACCGCGGCGGTGAAAGAAGATCTCGCCTACCGCACCCGGCGGCGCATGGAAAACGGCCAGACCCTTTTGCCCGAGGCGCGCGACATTCGCCGGGCATTTTCCGCGGTCAAGAAATTCGTGACGGTCAGCGGCAACGTGCGCTTTGACGCGGCGCGCACCGACGCCGGACACTCTGACGAATTCTGGGCCAAGGCCCTGGCGGATTTGGCGGCGGAAACGCGGCCCGCGGCGCATCTTGCAGATGGATTTTTGGCCGACGGCAAGCCGCTGATTTCGCCCAAGGCGTTTGCTCTACCCGACGCCAACTGGGAAGCGTCGTTGAACAGGATGGCTTTTTGATTGTAGGACCGGGGCTTGCCCCGGCCCAGAGGCGGACCAGAAAAAAGAGCCAAGAGGCCGACCCAAGGGTCGCCCTACGGAAGAGGAAAATGAAAATCGGATCGCTGGAAATTAATTGGAATCGACGGGCGTTTGCCGAGTCGCAGGTGGATCAGCCGATTGAGCGGACATCGGCGCAAAACGAAACCGTGCCGCAGGGTCTGACCGGCACGCCGATCTTTCACGGGTTCCTGCAGGATTTCGGCGAGTACAACGGGACTCTATCAGGCCGGGCCGCCATCACCACTTACGAAATGATGCGCCGGTCGGACGCACAGGTGGCGGCCACGCTGCTGGCCTGCGAGCTGCCCATTCGCGCCGCCAACTGGGATGTTCGCGCCGCGAGTGACAGCCAACTGGACAACGAAATTGCCGATTTCGTTCGCGAAAATCTTTTTGGCGGGCTCGAATTTGTTTCCGAGAGCGGCGCGAAATCCACCCAGTGCTGGGATGATGTGTTGCGCAACGCCCTGCTGATGCTGGCCTTCGGCGCCTCCGCGCATGAAGAAATTTTTGCGGTGGATGGCGGGCGAATCCGCCTGGCGCGCCTGGCGCCCCGCCTGCCCATCACGTTTTATCGCTGGGTTACGGACGCGGATGGCGAAACGCTGATCGCACTGAACCAGTACGGATACAAAAACGGAAACTTCATGAGCGTGGATGTTCCTGCAGAGCGGCTGGCCCTATTCACTTTCAATCAAGAGGGCTCAAACTTTTTCGGCCGCTCGATGCTGCGCCCCGCCTACATGCACTGGTACATCAAGAGCCAGCTCTACCGCATTGATGCCATCGCGGGCGAGCGCAACGGCCTGGGCATCCCGACGATCGAGCAGGGGCCGAACGGCTCGCAGGAAGATCGCCAGGCGGCCGCGCTGTGGGTGACGCAATTGGCGGCGCACGAGAAGACCGGACTGTCGCTCCCCAACGGTTGGAAATTTTCACTACAGGGTGTGGCAGGCAGCGTGCGCGACCTCTACAACAGCATCCAGCACCACAACATTGAAATTTCCCGCGTGGCCCTGGCGTTTTTTATGAACCTCGGGCAGGGCGCGCGCTCCAGCGGCAATCGGGCGCTGAGCGAGTCCCAGTCGGATTTCTTTTTCCTCGCCGTGCAGGCAACGGCGGACTACCTGGCGCGCGTGCTCACGGCCACGTCGGTAAAACGCCTGGTGGATTACAACTGGGATGGCGTGGCCTCGTATCCCGTGGTGACGGTTTCGAATTTGCGCTCGCGCAGTTTTGACCAGGTGCTTACTTC